>NZ_KV791323.1:0-31289 GCF_001807895.1 Stenotrophomonas sp. HMSC10F07 | reverse complement strand
GCGTCTCCCGCAACCGGACCCACCCCGCCAACCCTCAGGAAACCAGCTTTTGCTGTTGCTGTTGCTGTTGCTGTTGCTGTTGCTCTGGATCGTAGCGGGTGCAGGGCGCAGCCCTGCCGAGCAACCCTATACTTGCCGCCGTGACTGCCTTCCCTGCCCTCGTTCCGCTGGATGCGCCGCTGCTGGTGGGTTACAGCGGCGGTGTCGACTCGACCGTGCTGCTGCACTGGCTGTGGCGCTGCTCACAGGCCTCCGGCACGGCGCTGCGTGCGGTGCACGTACACCATGGCCTGCAGGCCGATGCGGACGCCTGGGCGCTGCATTGCCAGCAGCAATGCGCGGCACTGGGCATTGAACTGGCCGTGCATCACGTGCAGGTCGACAAACGCGCGGGCCTCGGCCTTGAAGGC
The DNA here is from genome assembly GCF_001807895.1 of Stenotrophomonas sp. HMSC10F07. Classification (NCBI taxonomy): domain Bacteria; kingdom Pseudomonadati; phylum Pseudomonadota; class Gammaproteobacteria; order Lysobacterales; family Lysobacteraceae; genus Stenotrophomonas; species Stenotrophomonas sp. HMSC10F07. The sequence goes on along the minus strand of NZ_KV791323.1, from coordinate 30,879 downwards.
GCGGCGCGGCAGGCACGACGTGCAGCGTTCGCCGCCGAACTGCGCGACGGCGAAACACTGGCACTGGCGCAGCACCAGGACGATCAGGCCGAGACCTTCCTGCTGCGGGCCCTGCGCGGATCCGGCGTCGATGGCCTTGCCGCGATGTCCGCACACAGCCGCCTTGGCGAACAGCCTCTATGGCGGCCGCTGCTGGCGGTGCCACGCAGCGCACTGCTCGACTACGCGCGGCAGCACGCGCTGCGCTGGATCGAAGACCCCAGCAATGGCCACGACCACGCCGATCGCAACTTCCTGCGCCTGCAGGTGCTGCCGTTGCTGCGCCAGCGCTGGCCGCATGCGGCTGCGGCATTGGCGGGCAGCGCAATGCACTGCGGGCAGACCCGTGCTCTGCTGGACGAGGAAGACGCCGAGCTGATCGCGCACCTGGAAGTGGCACCACGCGTGCTTTCGCTGCAGCTGCTGCGCCAGGTGTCACCGGGGCGTGCCGCGCGCGTGTTGCGCGCCTGGGTGATCGGCCACGGTGCCGCCCCACTGCCGGCCACGGTACTGCAGCAGGGTCTGCACGAACTGCTGCCGGCCAGCAACGATCGCCAGGCGCGGCTGCGCTGGCACGAGCATGCCATCCAGCAATGGCGCGAGCACGCCTATCTGCTGCCCGCGCAGCTGCCATCGCTGCCCCGCGGATGGCAGGCCGAATGGGACGGGCATGCCCCCTTGCCGCTGCCCGATGGTGGCCAACTGCGCCTGCAGGGCGCCGTGTCCTTCGAACGCCCGCTTCAGATCCGTGCACGCGTGGGTGGTGAGCGCATCATGTTGCCCGGCCGCCCGCATTCGCATGCGCTGAAGGACTGCCTGCAACGCGAGCACCTTGCCCCCTGGCGGCGCGCCCAGCTGCCGCTGATCTTCGATGGCCCCCAGCTGCTTGCCGCCGCCGACGTGGTCATCGCAGCTCCCCTGCAGGCCTGGTTGCAGGCCCACGACGCGCAGCTGCAGTGGCATCCCGGCGGCTGGTGAATTGACCCCCGCGCGCAGCCCGTCCACACTTGCCGCATGGCCAAGAAGTCCCCCGAAAACGCCTCCCCGGTCGCCCAGTTCGAGCAGTCGCTCGAATCGCTGGAGCAGCTGGTGGAGCAGATGGAAACCGGCGAGCTGAGCCTGGAAGCGTCGCTCAGTGCTTACGAACGTGGCGTCGGTCTGTACCGCCAGTGCCAGCAGGCGCTGGAACAGGCCGAACTGCGCGTGCGCCTGCTCAGCGATCCGGCGCAGCCGGAAGCATCCGAACCTTTCGATCCGCCCAGCCATGACGGCTGAGGTTCTGTTCGCGCGCTGGCGCGACCGTATCGAAAGCCAGCTCGACGCTGCCCTGCCCTCGCCTGCCGAAGCACCGCAGCGCCTGCACCAGGCCATGCGCTATTCGGTGCTGGGCGGTGGCAAGCGCATGCGCCCGCTGCTGGTGTATGCCAGCGGGCACCTGTTCGGCGCGCAGCCTGAAAGCCTTGACGCAGCGGCGATGGCCGTCGAGCTCATCCACGCCTATTCGCTGGTGCACGACGACCTGCCGGCCATGGACGATGACGCGCTGCGCCGCGGCAAGCCGACCACCCACATCGCCTTCGACGAAGCCACCGCGATCCTGGCCGGCGACGCCCTGCAGACCCGAGCCTTCGGCCTGCTGACTGATGCGCCACTGCCCGCCACGCTGCGCGTGGCCTGCCTGCAGACCCTGGCCCACGCCTCCGGTGCCTCCGGCATGTGCGGCGGCCAGGCGCTGGACATCGATGCCACCGGCCAGCAGCAGACGCTGGCGGCACTGACCCGCATGCACGCGCTGAAAACCGGCGCGCTGATCCGTGCAGCGGTGCGCATGGGAGCGCTGTGCGGCCAGGCCCACGAACCACAGCTGGCCCAGCTGGACGGCTTCGCCGACGCGCTCGGCCTGGCCTTCCAGGTCCGCGATGACATCCTCGATGTCGAAGCCAGTTCCGAACAGCTGGGCAAGACCGCCGGCAAGGACCAGGCGCAGGACAAGAGCACCTTCCCCGCGCTGCTCGGCATGGACGGTGCGAAGGCGCAGCTGCGCGAACTGGCCGCACGCATGCAGGCTACGTTGGCCGGCCATGGCGAAGAGGCCGACGCGCTGCGCGCGCTGGCCACGCTGGCGGTGGAACGCGATCACTGATCGTTGGCGTGATGCTGCCGCCGAACAGGAACGCCCGGCAATGCCGGGCGTTCCTGTTTGCGCGTGCAGCCGGAATTACTTGACCAGGCGCAGCGCGAACGGGTAGCGGTAGGCTTCGCCGTTGTTGGCCTTCACGGCGGCGATGATGCAGAACACCAGGTTCAGGATGCCGACGATCGGCGCCAGGATGCCGCCGATGATCACGATGGTCAGCACGATGCAGATCAGCATCGCGATGGTGATGGTGATCTGGAAGTTCAGCGCTTCCTTGGCCTGGTCTGTCACGAAGGACTTGCTGGCATCATCCTTGTTGATCAGCCAGATGATCAGCGGGCCGATGAACCAGGTGAAGATGCCCAGCAGGTGCGCGGCCAGCGCCATGGTGCGCTGGTCGGCCGGGGCATTGGTGGTTGCCGGCGGCGGCGGGACGTTATCGAATTCACTCACGACAAAACTCCTTTTCATTGGGTGGTCTTGACCCACCAGCACCAAGCTGGTTGCGTCAGGCGGGCATAGCTTACGCCATCGACGCCATCAATCATTACCGGCAATGGTCATCCGCCCCAGCAGGATCGAGCCGGTCCGGATGTGCGAGCGCGGGTCGACGTCGCTGCCGACCGCCTCGATGCTGCTGAACATCTCGCGCAGGTTGCCGGCGATGGTGACGCCGTCCACCGGGTACTGGATCTCGCCGTTCTCGACACGGAAGCCGCCGGCGCCGCGCGAATAGTCGCCGGTCACCCCGTTCACACCCTGCCCCATCAGCTCGGTCACCAGCAGGCCGTCACCCATCTGTCGGGCGATCTCTTCGAGCGAGCCGGCATTGGCCGCCAGCTGCAGGTTGTGCACACCGCCAGCATTGGCGGTGGTCTGCAGGCCCAGCTTGCGCGCCGAATAGCTGCCCAGCACATAGCGCTGCAGCACGCCGTCACGGACCAGCGCCGAAGCACGGGTGGCCACGCCGTCGCCGTCGAAGGCGGCCGAGCGCAGGCCGCGGCGCAGGTGCGGCAGTTCGTCAATCTGCATCCACTCCGGGAACAGGCGCTGGCCGACGCTGTCCAGCAGGAAACTGGCCTGGCGGTACAACGCGCCGCCGGACACTGCCGACAGCAGGTGGCCGACCAGGCTGCGCGCCACTTCCGGGGCGAATAGCACCGGCATGCTGCCAGTGGCCAACGAACGCGGCTGCAGGCGGGCCACGGTGCGCTCGGCGGCGCGGCGGCCGACCAGACCCACGTCTTCCAGGTCCCCCTGCGCCAGCGCGCTGGTATACCAGCCATCGCGCTGCATGCCGTCGCCCTGCCCGGCGATCAGCGCGCAGCCGACCGAATGGTGGGTGCCTCGCTCACGACCGAAGAAGCCATGCGAATTGGCGTACACCGACAGGCTCTGCATGCTCGATACGGAAGCGCCATCGGAATTGCGGATCTGCGCATCGGCCTCGCGGCCAGCGGCCTCGCAGGCCAGGGCCAGGTCCACCGCCTCATCGGCCTGCAGCGCCCATGGGTGCCAGCCATCCAGGTCCGGGAAGTCGGTGGCCATCAGCGCGGCCTCGGCCAGGCCGGCGGCCGGGTCATCCTCGGTATGCCGGGCAATCGCGCAGGCCTGCTCGACCGTAGCGGCCAGGCTGGCCTCGTTCAGGTCGCCAGTGCTGGCACTGCCCTTGCGCTGCCCGAAATAGACGGTCACGGCGATGCCACGGTCACGGGTGGACTGCACAGTCTCGACCTCGCCGAGGCGGACATTGACCTCCAAGCCCCGGTCCTCGCTGCAGCTGACCTCGGCCTGGCTGGCGCCCAGCGCGCGGGCGCGGTCGAGCAGCTGCTGGGAGAGGTCGGCCAGCCGTTCCAGCCGGGCCAGGCTGTCGTCGCCGACGGCCACTTCAGGGGCGATCACGTTCAATGCTTTATCCTGTACGGGTTGGGCCCGGCATCACGCCGGGCGACTTTTTTTGAAATCAGGTAGGGACGATGCGCGGACGCGACGAAGAAACCGGTGAATTCCACGACAAGAGCCGCAGCCAGAACCGGCGCGATGCACTCGACGTGCTGGCCCTGGGTGAGAAGCTGGTGTCGCTGACCCCGGCCCAGCTGGCGCGCCTGCCGATTCCGGAAGACCTGCTGCCGCACATCGCCGAGTGCAAGCGCATCACCGCCCACATCGCCCACAAGCGCCAACTGGCGTTCCTGGCCAAGCACATGCGCCGCGAAGAAGAGGCCACGCTGGATGCGATCCGCGATGCGCTGGACGCCAACAGCGAAACCGGCCGCCGCGAAGTGGCGATGATGCACCGCGTGGAAGACTGGCGCGACCGCCTGCTGGCCGAGGGTGACAAGGCGCTGGCCGCTCTGCTCGATGACTATCCGCAGGCGGACCGCCAGCAGCTGCGCACGCTGGTACGCAACGCGCAGGCCGAGAAGGCCAGGAACAAGCCGCCGCGCGCTTACCGCGAGATCTTCCAGGTGCTGCGCGGCCTGATGCTGCCGGCCGCGCTGGGCCTGAAGGCCGGCGCCGAAGACACCGACCACATCGGGACCGGCGAAGCCGACGAGGACTGAGTCCGCGTCGGCCCGGGCGGTTGCTGTGGCCATCGCCACGCTCAGGCCTGGGTACCGCCGACGGTGATGCCCTCGATCAACAGCGAGGGCTGGCCGACCCCCACGGGCACGCTCTGCCCGTCCTTGCCGCAGATGCCCACGCCCTCGTCCAGGGCCAGGTCATTGCCGACCATGCGCACCTTCTGCATGGTTTCCGGTCCGTTGCCGATCAGGGTCGCGCCCTTCACCGGCGTGGTGATGCGGCCGTCCTCGATCAGGTAGGCCTCGGTGGCCGAGAACACGTACTTGCCACTGGTGATGTCGACCTGGCCACCGCCGAAGTTGACCGCGTACAGGCCCTTCTTCACCGAACGGATCATCTCCTGCGGATCGTGCTCGCCGGCGCGCATGTAGGTGTTGGTCATGCGTGGCATGGTCAGGTGCGCGAACGATTCACGGCGCCCGTTGCCGGTCGGGGCCATGCCCATCAGCCGCGCATTGAGGCTGTCCTGCATGTAGCCGACCAGGATGCCGTCCTCGATCAGCGTGGTGCACTGGCTGGGGTGGCCTTCATCGTCGATGTTCAACGAACCGCGGCGGCCGTCGAGGGTGCCGTCGTCGACGATGGTCACCCCCGGTGCCGCCACACGCTCGCCGATGCGGCCGGCGTAGACGCTGGTGCCCTTGCGGTTGAAGTCGCCTTCCAGGCCGTGCCCGACCGCTTCGTGCAGCAGCACGCCCGGCCAACCCGGGCCGAGCACCACCGGCATCATGCCGGCCGGCGCCGGCACTGCTTCCAGGTTCACCAGCGCCTGGCGCAGCGCTTCCTGGGCGAGGGCTTCGGGCCGGGCGCTGGCAAACAGGTCTTCGTAGCCATAACGGCCACCGCCACCGGCATAGCCGGACTCGCGACGGCCGTTGTGCTCGACGATCACCTGCACATTCAGGCGTACCAGCGGACGCACATCGGCCGCCAGCACACCGTCGCTGCGGGCGATCAGCACCGTATCGACGCCGCCGGACAGGCTCACCATCACCTGCCTCACGCGCGGGTCGGCGGCACGCAGGTAACCATCCAGGCGCTTGAGCACCTCGACCTTGGCTTCGTTGCCGATACCATCGATCGGGTCCAGCGCTGGGTACAGTGCGCGCGCATTGCCGCGCAGCAGCGATCGCCCGGACTGCGCACCGCCCTCACGCGAGATCGCGCGCGCCGACTGCGCCGCCGCCAGCAGCGCGTCGGCATGGATGTCATCGGAGTACGCAAATCCGGTCTTCTCGCCGGAAATCGCACGTACGCCCACACCCTGCTCGATGGAATGGGCACCGTCCTTGACGATGCCGTCTTCCACGCTCCAGCTCTCGCGGCGGGCGTGCTGGAAATAAAGGTCGCCGAAGTCGACACCGGGGCCGAGCAACTGGCCGAAGGTGCGCTCCAGGCCAGCGGTATCCAGGCCGCCGGGGCGAAGCAGGCGGTCTTGGGCAAGCGTCAGGGCGATATCAGTCATGGTTTCGATCTGGGGGTGCGGGGGCGCTCAGGCAAGCCCCGTGAACAGGGAACCGCGCTCAGCGCGAGCGCGGCAGGTCGGTGACGGTCGGCGGAATGGCCGGTGCAGACGCCGGCTCGGGCGGTGATGGGGACTTGTCGCGGCTGCGCTCGATCACTTCCACCTTCGGCTCCTTCCATGGACCGGTCACCTTGTAGGTTCGGGCGCCAATCTCGCCCAGCGGCTTGGACAATACCGCATTGGTGGCCGCGCCCAGCGCGGCCCCCACCGGGCCGCCGGCCACCGCACCGACCACGGTCAGCAGGTTGCCCGCGCGCGGGTTGACGTCGATGGTCTGGTCGAACCGCTGGTTGCGAAGGTCGGCCTGGCCACGGATGGTGATGTTGGCCGCCGGGCCTTCGATCAGCACCTTGTCGGTGCTCGCCATGCCCTGGCCGAACTGCATGCTGCCGTCGATCTGGTTGAACGCGAAGCCCTTGGAGAAAAAGTCGCGGAAGTCGAACATCAGGCGCCGCGGCAGCTGCGCGACGCTGAGCAGGCCCAGCACGCGGCCGGCGCCTGGCTCCAGCTCCAGCAGCTGGCCATTGCGCGCGTGCAGGTCGAGGCTGCCCTGCAGGTTGCCCAGCTGGAAGTCCGACGGGCCTCCGCTCCACGAGGCCTGCAACTGCGCCTGGCCGGAACCGCCGCGCAACTGGCCGCCGTAATCAAGATTCTGCATCAACCCACCCAGATCCTCGCTGCGCACCTGTGCGGTCAACTCGGTACGGGCACCACCGGTCCGGCCCAGCCAGCGACCGCTGATGTCGATCTCCTGGTCCGGCGCACGGAAACGCAGCGCATCCACGTTCAGGCCATTGGCCAACGGTCGCGTGCGCAGCACCGCCTGGCCCAGCACCACCTTGCCGAACTTCAGGTCGGCAATGTCCAGCGCGAACGGCGGCAGCTTGGCCGGGTCCATGTCGTTGGCACCGGCCTGTACCCGCGCCGGTGCAACCGGCGCGCCCGGTGCCGCCGGCAGTGACTGCCAGTGCACGCGGTCAAGCTGGCCACTGATCGTGCCACCGTCCGCATTGGGGACGGTCAGGCGTCCGGCCAGCGACGGGCCGTCCAGCCGCACATCCAGTGCCTGTGGGCCCGGGTGCAGCTGCAGCCGGGTCTGCTCGAACACGCCGCCGATCAGCTTCAACTGGCCGACCTGCACGTCCACCGCTCGCAGCGGCATCGCATCGTCGTCCCCGCCACCCCGCGCTAGGCCGATCCACTCCAGCGCATCCAGCGTCGCGCTGCGGCCATTGACCGTCAGCCCGCTCGGCGGCGGCTCACGATCAACATGATCACTGCCCAGCGTGACCTGCACGCCGGTCTGGTTGTTGTGGCTGCGTGCGGCCAGGGCCAGGCGCTGGCCGAAGGCCACATCGATGCGGCCGGCGCCCATCGGCAACTGCGCGGCCACCGTGGTCGCCAGCGGTTCGGCGGCCGGCTTGTCCAGCGGTGCCGGCAGGTCCAGCCGGGTGCCGACCAGGTCCGAACTCAACCGCAGTTCACTCGGCGGCGCGGGCGCCCCCGGGGCCACCTTGGGCAGGTTGACCGCGATGGTCCACGCTGAAGTGCCGGTGATGTAGGGCTTGAGCCAGGTCATTTCCGGTGCGCGGTCGATCAGTACGCCCGCATCAAGATGCGCCGTCAGCTGCGATTCGAAAGCCCGCGTGCTGTCGTGCACGTAGCCACCAGCGCGCAGGCTCAGGCGGCCATCCTGGCCGAGGTGGCGCACCGCCAGTTCCTCAGCGCCGAAGCCGCCATTGCTGTAGCGCGCCTGCCCTCGCATGTTGTCGAAGGCCAGCTGGAAGCGCTTGTCGACCAGCTTCACGCCGGCCAGATCGACCGTGCCCTGCAGGTGGCCCTCGCCCTCGTCCTGATGCAGCGGCTGCAGCAGATCGAAGGTCACATGGGCCGGACCACTGGCGGCCAGGTTGTCCAGCGTATCGCCGTAATCCTTGTGCAACGGGCTCTGGCGCAGCATCGCCAGCAGCTTGCCGGCCTCGCTCGGCGCGTCGGCACGTACGTACAACGGCTGATGCCCGAAGTCCGGAATGCCCGCTTCGAATTTCTGTACCGCCACGCCGGCAAGATCACCCCGTCCACGCATGTCGAAGCCAGGGCCGATGAAGGCGATGTCGGCGTCGACCTGGCTCATCAGCGGCCAGTCGTGCTGGAAGCGGATGTCGCCATTGGTGATGTGGCCGGTGGCCTCGAAGCGGCCATCATTGTTGTCGAACGGCCAGTCGTCCAGGTCACCGGTGACCAGGCCGACACCACCACGCACCTGGCCGCCGGCCAGTGCCATGTCCAGCCAGTCGGTGGCGCCCTTGCTCATCTTGGAGTGGATCCAGAAGCGCTTGGCCGCCGTCATCGGCACGTCGTCCAGCTTGGCGGCCAGCTGCAGCCACGGCCGCGTACCGTCGCCCTGGAACCAGACGCCGCCGCGCACGTCGGCCGCGTAGTCGGTGCCTTCCACGCGCATCGCCGGCGTTCCGATCCGCCAACCGCCGCCCTCGTCGCGCCACCCCACGACCTGTCCGGCCAGATGCAGGTCATGCCGCACGCCAAAGCCGGTCGGCCAATCGAACTGCAGCTGCCGTTGCGGCTGCAGCTGCAGGCTGAAGCCATCGGCATCGCCTTCAAAGCGCCCGCCCAGGCCGCGCAGGCCGGGCGAGTTGCCCACGCTGGCGAAACCCAGCGACTGCAGTTCACCCTGCGCCCACAGGGGGCCATCGCGTTCGCCGGCCAGCTGCAATCGGCGCACCTCCAGCTGCGGCCTGGACAGGAACAGCCAGCGCCGCAGGCCCGGTTCAAGGAGATTGCTCAGGGCCAGCCCGCGCAGCGCGGTACCGGCCTGCACCGCACCGGCGTTCACCCGCAGCTGCTTGCCGATCTGCAGCTGCAGGCCATCGAGCTGCTGTGCGCCATCTTCGGTCTTCAGGCGCAGGCGCGGCACCTGCAACGCCCAGCCATCGGCCTGGCGCTGCCAGCGCAGGCGGGCCTGCAGCCGCTGCAGCTGCAGCTGCGGCGCTGCCACGCCGGGCATCGGTGCACCGTCGACGCGCACGTCCCGCAGGTCCGAATCGGTGGTCAGCGCGACCGGCGCGAAATCACGCAGGGTCAGCCACAGGTTCAGCTCGCCCTTGCCCTCGCGCAGGCGCACGCCGCCGGCCGCCAGCAAGGGCGACCAGGCATGGAAATCGACCGGGTCGGCACCCAGCCAGGCCTGGCCGTTGCCGCGCATGCGGTCCACGTCCAGTACCGCGGTCAGCGGCAGCGCTTCGGCCTGCGCCCAGGCGCGTACACCCACGCGCAGGCGATCGCCATTGACCCGCATGCGCAGGTCGATGCGCGGCAGCGTGGTGTCGATGCCGATCCCTGGCGCGTGCACGCCCAGGCGGCCGCCGATCACCTGCAGCTCGCCGAGCCGGCGCAACGCGTCCAGCGGATCCCCCCCGTTGTCGGATTGCGGCAACCCGCGCACCGACCAGCGTCCGTCTTCGCCCTGCTGCAGGTCCAGCGCCAGGCCACGCAGGCGCAGTTCGGTCAGCGAGCACCCGGGCAGCAGCCCGCTGTACATTGATACCAGCACCTCGGCCTCGCCGATCGCCAGGCCCTGTCCGGCGCCGATGCGCAGGCCCTTCAGCTGCAGCAGCGGGCCACGACGGGTCCAAGCCGTCTGCAGCTGCTCGAAACGCACTGGCTGGCCGGCCCGCTCACTCAGCCAGGCGGCGATCCTGTCGGGATGACGCTCGGCCAGCGGCAGCAGTTGGCTGAAGGTACCCACCAGCAGTGCAAGCCCGACCAGGCCCACCGCACAGGCGGCAATGAAATGACGGCGGATCCTTCGCAGTCGCAGGCGCGGCGGCGCGCTCATCGGCCACCGCCGGCCTGCAGCCGGCGAGGATCAGAGCAGAACGACATCGAATTGCTCCTGCAGGTACTGCTCGTCCGCCTGGAAGCGGATGCTCTTGCCGAGGAACTCTTCCAGCTCGGCCACCGCCGAGGATTCCTCATCGGTGATGCGCGCGACCACCTTGGTCGATGCGATCACCAGCAGGCGCGCGGCATCGAACTGGCGCACGGCACGGGTGATCTCGCGGAAGATCTCGTAGGTCACCGTCTCGGTGGTCTTGATGCTGCCGCGGCCACTGCACTGCGGGCAGGTCTCCGACAGCTGGCGCTCCAGGCTTTCCACCGTGCGCTTGCGGGTCATCTCCACCAGGCCCAGCGGCGAGAAGTCGTACACCGTGGTCTTGGCATGGTCGCGGGCCAGCGCCTTTTCCAGCGTGCGCAGCACCTGGCGGCGATGCTCTGCATCATCCATATCGATGAAGTCGATGATGATGATGCCGCCCAGGTTGCGCAGCCGCAGCTGACGCGCCACTGCCTGCGCCGCTTCCAGGTTGGTGCGGAACACCGTCTCTTCCAGGTTGCGCTGGCCGAGGAACGAGCCGGTATTGACGTCGATGGTGGTCATCGCCTCGGTCTGGTCGATCACCAGGTAGCCACCGGACTTGAGCGGCACCTGCTTGTCCAGCGCGCGGCCGATCTCGTCTTCCACGCCGAACATGTCGAAGATCGGGCGGTCGCCGGAATACAGCTCCAGCTTTTCGGCCAGCACCGGCATGTACTTGGCGACGAAGGCCTGCAACTGGCCGAACGTCTCCTTCGAGTCCACCTTCACCTTGTCCACGTCCTTGCGGATCAGGTCGCGCACGGACCGCAGCGGCAGGCTCAGGTCTTCATAGATGATGCTGCACGACGGCGCTTCGCGGCCGCGGCGCTCGACCACGTTCCACACGCGCGACAGGTAGGCGATGTCCTCGGCGATGGCCTCGGCCGGCTGCCCTTCGGCGTTGGTCCGCACGATGTAACCGTAGCCACCATGCTGCGCCGACAGTTCGGTCACCAGCGCCTTCAGCCGGGCGCGCTCGGTTTCGTCCTCGATGCGCGCCGACACGCCCACTACCTTGGACTGCGGCAGCAGCACCATGTAGCGCGAGGGAATGCTGATCTGCGTGGTCAGGCGGGCGCCCTTGGTGCCGATCGGGTCCTTCACCACCTGCACCACGATGTCCTGGCCGTCACGCAGCAGCTCGACGATCGGCACGCTGGCCGGCGGCGGCAGGGTGGTGTTCTCGGTGTCGGCGCTGGCCACCGGTGCCGGGCGCACCACGTCGTTGGCGTGCAGGAACGCGGCGCGCTCCAGCCCGACCTCGACGAAGGCGGCCTGCATGCCGGGCATGACCCGCTGCACCTTGCCCTTGTAGATGTTGCCGACCACGCCACGGCGCCAACCGCGCTCGATGTGCAGTTCCTGCAGCATGCCGTTTTCGATCACCGCGACCCGGGTCTCGCGCGGGGTCACATTGACCAGGATTTCCTCAGACATCGGCAGCCTCCCTGGCGGCATCGGCAGTGGGGACCGGCACGCCACAGCGCGCCAGCAGACGATCGGTATGCAGCAGCGGCAGCCCCATCACGCCGGAGTAGCTGCCGGAAAGATGTTCGATCCAGCGTTCGGCCCCGCCCTGGATGGCGTAGGCACCGGCCTTGTCCAGCGGCTCGCCGGTGGCGACATAGGCGGCGATGTCGGCGGCGTCGATCGGGGCGAAGGTCACCTCGGAAATGACCAGTTCGCTGTCCAGGCCGCCCGCACCGACCACCACCACGGCGGTCATCACCTGGTGGGTGCGCCCGGCCAGCCGCGCCAGCATCGCCCGCGCGTCAGCGGCATCGACCGGCTTGCCGAAGACCTCGCCATCCAGCACGACCTCGGTATCCGAACCAAGCACCCGCGCCTGCGGGTCGTCGGCCAGCACCCGGGCCAGTCCGGCGCGCGCCTTGTCGGCGGCGACCCGGCATACATACTGTTCGGCGCTTTCAGTGGCCGCGCGCTGCTCGACGACCTCCAGGTCAAGGGCCTGGAAGGGGCGTCCGAGTCGGGCCAGCAGCTGGTTGCGTCGGGGGGAGCGGGAAGCAAGATAGAGCATCGGCACAGCATAACCTGAGGCCGCCACCTGAATCGTCGGCAACCCGTTACGGAACGCGTACAACCCCGATCAGGCTCACAGCGCGTTCATCGCTACGACACCACCCTCACCGGCACAACAAGGAGATCCCATGCGCCTGACCGCCACCCCGCTGCTGCTTGCCCTGTCCCTCGCCCTTGGAACCTCGATGACTGCTCATGCCGCTCCGTCGTCGCCGTCGATCGCCGCCGCGGCCGAAGGCACCCTGCTGAACATCTCGGCCAATGCCGAGGCCACCCGCGTGCCGGACGTCGCCACCCTGTCGGCCGGTGTGGTCACCCAGGCAGCCGACGGCAACAGCGCCATGCGCCAGAACGCCCAGCAGATGGACAAGGTGCTGGCCGCGATCAAGGCCGCCGGCATCGCCGAGCGCGACGTGCAGACCAGCGGCGTCAGCCTCAACCCGCAGTACCGCTATGCCGACAATGAGGCACCGAAGATCACCGGCTACCAGGCCAGCAACACGGTCAGCCTGAAGGTCCGCGACATCGCCAAGCTCGGCAAGGTGCTCGACGCGCTGGCCGCGCAGGGTGCCAACCAGATCAACGGTCCGCAGTTTGAGATCGACCAGCCCGAACCGGTCTATGACGAAGCCCGCCTGGCCGCCCTGAAGAAGGCCCAGGCCCGCGCCCAGACCTATGCCAGGTCGCTGGGCCTGCAGGTGCGCCGCATCGTCAGCATTTCCGAGAACAGCAACGGCGGTTTCCGCCCGATGCCGATGATGCGCACCATGGCCGCCGGCGCGTCGATGGACAAGGCCACCCCGGTCGCACCGGGTGAATCGACCGTCTCGGTCAACCTGGACGTGGTGTTCGAACTGGGCCGCTGATCGCGCCCGGCACGGCCGACACAGGCGGGTCCCGCAGGGGCCCGCCTTTTTCGTGTATTCCGGCGGCGTTGGCTGAAGGCCAGCCCAACGCGCATGCCCCTGCCTCTAGGCAGTGGCCGCCATGCCGCGCTACTGATGGACTGCCAGCCGCGTGCGGCAACCCCGCCACGGACCCTGGTGCGTTGAGGACTTCGTCACTGGCATGGAGGTGGATCATGGTTCGTACCTATCCCGTTGCATCCCCGCACTTCGACCCCGCCCGCGTCGCCGCCTGGAGTGCAGCGATCGCCCTGCACCTGCTGGCCTTCCTGTTGCTGCTCATCCCTGCGACCTACCAGGCCGTGCAGGCCCCGCGTGAAAAGACGCCGGTGCGGCTGATCGAGAAGATCCCGCCACCGCCGACGCCGCCGGTTCCGGTCCCGCCAAAAGAGATCGTCCAGGTGGTACCGAAGCCCCGGACGCAGCCGGTGGTACCGCCACTGCCCGCACCCACCGCGACCGTGGAAGAGACCCAGGGCATCGCATTGCCGGCCGCCGAACCGGCTCCGCCGCAGCTGGCGCCCAGCATCGACACTTCCACCCCGTTGGCCGGCGCCCAGCTGCAGTACCGCAGCGCTCCGCCGCCGACCTATCCGATCCAGTCCCTGCGCAACCACGAACAGGGCACGGTGCTGTTGCGGGTGGAAGTGGACACCCGTGGCCAGCCGGTCGCGGTCAGCGTCGAGCGCAGCAGCGGCTCGCGCAACCTGGACCAGGCCGCCCGCCAGCAGGTGCTCAAGCACTGGCGCTTCGAGCCTGCCCAGCGTGACGGCGTGGCGGTTCCGGCCATCGGCATGGTGCCGGTGCAGTTCTCGCTGCCGGACTGAGCGTCCCACCGGCCCGGCCGCGCGCCGGGCCGGCCCCTGCCACTGCCCGGCAAATGCGGACATGCCAGGGCCAAGCGTTACTGATTAAGCAAAAATTCACGTCTTCGTCACCTGCTGGAAACCTAGATTGGCGCGTCCCGGTATCGATCCGGCGACAGCCCTCAACGCTACGGTTTTCCAGTTAGGAGAGAAGCTGTGAAACACCCGATCCAACGGCCCGCCAGCCGCCGCCGCACCACCCTGGCATCGTCCATCACCCATATCCTTGCTGGCAGCACCCTGCTGCTGGTCGGCGCCGTGGCTTCTTCCTCAGCCTTTGCACAGGAGCAGGCCACCAACCTCGACCGCATCACGGTCACCGGCTCCAACATCCCGCGCACCAACACCGAGACACCGTCGCCGGTGCAGGTGGTGACCCGCCAGGAAATCGACCGCACCGGCAAGACCACGGTCGCCGAGTACCTGCAGACCCTGACCGCCGACGGCGCAGGCTCCATTCCCAAGACCTTCGGCAACGGCTTCGCCGGTGGCGGCGCCGGCATCTCGCTGCGTGGCCTGGGCGCCGGCTCGACGCTGGTGCTGTTGAACGGCCGCCGCATGGCCACCTACGGCCTGGCCGATGACGGCCAGAAGGTCTTCACCGACCTCAGCACCATCCCGCTCGATGCCGTCGAGCGCGTGGAAGTGCTCAAGGACGGCGCCTCGGCGATCTATGGCTCCGACGCCATCGCCGGCGTCGTCAACATCATCCTGCGCAGCGACTTCCAAGGCGCCATCCTGCGCGGTTCCTACGGCATTTCCGGTGACGGCGATGGCGACGCGAAGAAGGCGACCCTCACTGCCGGCACCGGCGACCTGTCCAGCGATGGCTGGAATGCGTTCTTCAGCCTGGACGTCGGCAAGACCGACGCGATCAAGATCAGCGACCGCAAGAACCGCAAGTGGATCGGCACCGGCGATATCCGGCGCTGGGGTTACGACGCTGCAGACGCGCAGTTCCTGGGCGGCGCCTACCTGTCGGGCGGTACCGCCGGCGGCGTGGGTCCCAATGGTTCGGTGTTCGATGCCACCGGCCATCTGGTTGCCCTGCCGGGCTGCGCCGGGCTGACCACGATTCCCGGGCAGAGTGACGCGACCGCGCAGGCCCAGGGTTGCCTGTGGGATCCGGCGCAGAAGTACCGCGACCTGAGCCCGGAAGAGAAGTACGTGAACGTGTTCGGCCGCGCCAGCTTCGCGTTTGGTGAAGGCGGCGAGGTCTATACCGAGATCGGTTACTCGAAGAAGGAAACGATCTTCAGCAATACGCCATCCGGCGTATCCGGCGGCTGGGGCTACCCTGGCGGCCCGGTCAACGCCAACAGCGGTGCCGGTGCGACCCAGCTGTATGCAGGTCATCCGGACAACCCGCTGCCCACCGCGGCCCGCCTGCGTTACAGCGCGTGGGACGTGGGCCCGCGCGTGACCGACAATACCAATGAGTTCAACCGCTTCCTGGTGGGTGTCAAGGGCAACTGGGGCGACTGGAGCTACGACACCGCCTACCTGCATTCCGGCACCGACCTGGTCAACAAGCGCACGGGTTTCCTGCGTTATGACGCAGTACGCTGCGTGCTGGGCAATCCGGCCTGCCCCTATGGCACCTGGCGCATCGGCGACAATGCCTCGCAGACGCCGCAGTCGGTCTACGATGCCATCAGCCCGACCATCAGCGCGCGTGCCAAGTCGAGCCTGGACATGTTCGACTTCACCATCTCGCGCAGCCTGATGGATCTCAAGGGCGGTCCGCTGGGCCTGGCCTTCGGTACGGAGTGGCGCAAGACGAGCAACAGCCTGACGCCGCAGACCTTCACCGATATCGGCCAGATCATCGGCCTGGGCTACTCGGCCTACGACGGCACGCAGAATGTGTATGCCGGCTACGCCGAACTGTCCGCACCGGTGCTGGAGCAGTTGGAGCTGAGCGCTGCGGTCCGCTACGACAAGTACGAAAGCGGCGAAGGCAAGGCCACGCCGAAACTGGGCGTGAAGTGGACCCCGGCCGACTGGATCGCACTGCGCGCCAGCTACGCTGAAGGCTTCCGTGCGCCGAACCCGGCCGAGAACGGTGACGGTGGCCTGGCCGCTTTCTCCAACGCCCGCGATCCGGTGCGTTGCGCCATCGACCCGGCCAACGAATGCACCGCGCGCTCGGTGGCGATCATCACGCGGCCGAACAAGGACCTGAAGCCGGAAGAGTCCAAGAGCTACTCGGTGGGCATCGTGCTGCAGCCAACCTCGACCACCTCGTTGACCGTGGATGCGTGGGAAATCAAGCGCACCAACGAAATCGCGCAGGGCAGCACGGCCGACGCCATCGCCGCGGGCAACGTTCTCCGCGATGCCAACAACATTGGCGGAGTCGCCAACAGCGGCACCATCCTGGCCGTCAATACCGCCTACGTGAATGCAAACTCCTCGCGCGTCCGCGGCATCGACACCGACATCCGCCAGACCTTCGACATCGGCCCGGGCCAGCTGGAAATGGACCTGCAGTGGAGCCACGTGCTCAAGTTCGAGCGCACCGAGGGTGATACCACCGTCGACTATGTGGGCACCCACGGCAACTGCGACGTGACCAACTGCATCGGCACGCCGAAGGACCGCATCAACTTCGGCACCACCTGGAAGCAGGGCCCGTGGAGCATCAGCGGCGTGGCCAACTACGTCAGCAAGCTGGAGAACAAGGACCGCCGCGGCGGTGACTACCTGGCCTTCTATGAAGATGGCGAGCCGGTAGAGAAGATCTCCTCGTTCACCACCTTCGATCTGTCCGGCCGCTGGAACATCACCGAAGCCTTCGAGCTGAACGCTTCGGTGCAGAACGTGTTTGACCGCATCGCGCCGCTCGACCCGAGCACTTATGGTGCAGTCAATTACAACCCGCTGCACTTCAGTGGTGCGATTGGCCGGTACTTCACTGTCGGCGCCAAGTACACGTTCAAGTAATCCCGCTGCTGTGTTTGCTTCGAAGGCCCGGGCTGTTGCCCGGGCCTTCGTCGTTTCCTGGCTGATCGTTGTCCATGCCGGTTCCCGCACACCCGGCCTTGCAGCCATGTTCACGAGCACATGGCTAGGGTGTGCTCGCGGCATCCGGCCCGCTGGGGATTTCAATGGCCACGACATCGCAACGCCTCGGCCTGCCGGCGTTGATTGCACTGGTGGTGGGCTCGATGGTCGGCGCCGGCATCTTCTCATTGCCGCAGAACGTTGCCCGCAGTGCCGGCCCGGCCGCCGCGATGATCGGCTGGGCGCTGAGCGGTGCGGGCATGCTGATGCTGGCCTTCGTGTTCCAGGCCCTGGCCAACCGCCGTCCGGACCTGGACACCGGCATCTACGCATATGCACGCGAAGGCTTCGGCAACTACATCGGCTTCTCCGCGGCGTGGGGCTACTGGGTCGCTTCGGTACTGGGCAATGCCAGCTTCTTCGTGCTGATCTTCAGCGGCCTGGGCCATTTCATGCCGGTGTTCGGCGAAGGCAACACGCCAGCCGCCGTGGCCGCTTCGTCCGTACTGTTGTGGACCGTCCACCTGCTGGTGCTGCGCGGCCTGCGCACGGCAGCCATCGTCAACGGCCTGGTGACGGTGGCCAAGCTGCTGCCCATCGCACTGTTCCTGGTGCTGGCCGCCGGCGCGTTCCGCATGGAGGTGTTCCGCGCCGACTTCTTCGGCACGCCTGCGCTCGGCGACCTCGGCCAGCAACTGCGCGGCATGATGCTGGTCACCGTGTGGGTGTTCATCGGCATCGAAGGCGCCAGCATCTATTCGCGGCGTGCCGCGCGCCGTGCCGACGTCGGCCGTGCCACGGTGATAGGTTTCCTGGGGGTCTGGCTGCTGCTGGTCCTGGTCAGCCTGCTGTCGATGGGCGTGCTGTCGCAGGCCGAACTGGCCGGGCTGCCCAACCCGTCGATGGCCTACGTGCTGCGCGCCATCGTCGGCGAATGGGGCGCGACGGTGATCATCGCCGGTTCGATCATTTCGGTGCTGGGCGCGCTGCTGGCCTGGGTGCTGCTGTGTGCCGAAGTGCTGTATGCCGCCGCTGGCGACGGCACGATGCCCGCCTTCCTGGGACGCGAGAATGCGCGTGGCGTGCCGGCCAATGCGTTGTGGTTGAGCAACGGGCTGATCCAGCTGTTCCTGCTGCTGGTGCTGTTCAATGCGGGCAGCTACACCGGCCTGGTGCTGCTGGCCGCATCGATGAGCCTGGTGCCCTACTTCCTGTCCACCGCGTTCGGCGTGCAACTGGCCTGGCGCGGACAGTCCTACGCGGGTGAGCCACGCGTGCGCTGGCGCGATTTCGTGGTCGCGCTGCTGGCCAGCGCCTACGCGCTGTGGCTGGTGTATGCCGGCGGCCTGAACAACCTGCTGCTGTCGGTGCTGCTGTACGTGCCCGGCGTTGTTCTGTTTGCGCAGACCCGGCGCCAGCGCGGCGAGCCGGTTTTCACGCGCTGGGAGTGGGCGCTGTTCGGCGCGATCCTGGCAGTAGCAATTGCCACGCTGGTAGCGTTCTGGAAGGGCCGGATCACGCTGTAGCGGCGAGCGCGTGCCCGGCTTGGAGGATGCAGCCGAGCATGGGCTCGCCGCCACAACACGGCAAAAAAAAACCTGCATCTCGCGATGCAGGTTTCTCAAGGTGGCGCCCGAAGTTGGACTCGAACCAACGACCCCCTGATTAACAGTCAAGTGCTCTAACCGGCTGAGCTATTCGGGCAGACGACTAGTATAACCACTCTTCACGCGCGATGGTAGGGGTGATTGGCAATCATTGCGGCAGCCCGATACAGCTGCTCGGCCACCACCAGACGCACCAGCATGTGCGGCAGCGTCAGCGGTCCGATCGACCACTTTTCGTCGGCCAGCGCAGAGACCTCTGGCGAATGCCCTTCCGGGCCACCGATCAGGAACGCCAGGTCCCGGCCCTGCCCGCGCCAATGCTCCAGGCGTTGCGCCAGCTGCTCGGAACTCAACTGCCGCCCCGGCACGTCCAGTGCCACCACGTAAGCGTTCTTCGGTAGCGCGGCGATGACCCGCTTGCCTTCATCCTCGGTGGCACGGCGCGGATCGCGCCCCTTGCCGCGCAGGCCGGGTTCGATTTCCACCAGCTCGAACGGCAGCCAATGCGACAGCCGCTTCTGGTATTCGGCGAACCCCTGCGCGACCCAGCTGGGCGCGCGTTCACCGGTGGCGATCAGGCGGGCTTTCATCAATGGTCCTCCAAAACGTCGACGGCGCCATCGGCGCCGTCGAAGGGATGCATCAACGTGCGGCTCAGGCCACTTCGTCGTCGCTGGACGGCGGCTGGTCGCCGACGGTCCACAGGCGCTCGAGCGCGTAGAACTCACGCACGCGCGGCAGCATCACGTGGACGATCACGTCGCCCAGATCGACCAGCACCCACTCCGCTTCGCGCTCGCCTTCAACGCCCAGCGGCATCACGTCGATGTTCTTGGCGAAGCGCACGACTTCATCGGCAATCGACTTGACGTGGCGGGTCGAGGTGCCCGAAACGACGATCATGTAGTCGGCAACGCTGGACCGGCCGCGCACGTCGATCTCGACCAGGTCCTTGGCCTTCAGGTCTTCGGTGGCTTGGCGGACGCTGGCCAGCAGTTCCGGCACGGACGGCGGCGGGCTGGGCAGATCGACCTTGATGGTCTGGGGCTGGGTCTGGTTGCTCAAAGTGGATCGACTCGATAAACGTGGGGGCGATTATACGGGGATGGCGCGGCCGCGCCATTCACGCCGTGGCCGGGCGGTACAGCCCGTGTGCAGCGACATAGTCGGCCACGGCCGGGGGCAGCAGTGCGCGCCAGGGACCGCCAGCGGCAATCTGCGAGCGCACTGCGCTGGCCGATTCCCCGCGTAGTGGGTGGTGCAGGCGCAGGATGCGCCCGGCCGGGCTGGCGAACAGGGCCTGCTCATTGTCGGCCCAGCGCCCTTGCAGGGCACGCCCCAGCTCGCCATCGATCGACGCCTGCAACGGGCTGCCCGGCCGTTCGGCCACCACGAAGTGGGCCAGATCGAACAGGGCCTCCCATTCGTGCCAGCCGGACAGCCCCAGCAGGCTGTCGGCGCCCACCAGCCAGGCCAGCGGCCGGCTCGGGCCCAGCTCGCCACGCAGCTCGCGCAGGGTGTCGACGGTGTACGACGGGCGACCGGGGCAGCGGGTGGCACGATCCAGTTCGCGACGGTCCAGCAGCAGCCCCGGCTCGTCGCCGATGGCCAGCGACAACATCGTGCAGCGCTGCTCAGCGGTGGCGCCGGGCACCGCGCGGTGCGGCGGATCGGCGGCCGGCAGCATGCGCACGGCGACCTGCAGTTCATCACGGGCCGCACGCGCGATCGCCAGGTGCCCGAGGTGCACCGGATCGAAGGTGCCCCCGTAGTAGATCCGCAGGCTCATCACTCAGGCCCGCGCCAGCAGGCGCACGGCACGCGGTTCGGCCACGGCCACCAGCAGGCGTTCCAGCGCCAGCCAGGCGTCGCCGTCAGCGCGCCCCTTGGCAATGCGGTCGACCAGCCCCGCCTCGGCCACAAAGCGCTCCCAGCGCTTGCCTTCCGGGTGCCGCTGCAGCGCGCGCTTGTAAGGCGCCTGCCGCGATTCCCAGATGCCGCGCGATTTCATTTCAGCGGCCAGGTTGCCACCACGCGCCTGCACGCGGGCCAGGCCTGCGCCCGCCAGCAGTTCGCGGATCACCATCGGCATCAATGCGGCCACCGCCTCCCCTTCACCGCGCAGGCCGGCCAGCATGCGCAGCACCGCCGGCGGCTGGCCGGAGAACGTCGCCTCCACCAACCGGAACACGTCGTAGCGGGCAGCGTCAGCCACCAGCGACTCCATCCGTTCCACATCCAACGGCTGGCCGTCGGCCAATAGCGCCAGCTTGTCGATTTCCTGGGCGGCGGCCAGCAGATTGCCCTCCACCCGCTCAGCCAGGCGCTGCACGGCAGCAGGGTCGGCACGCAGGCCCTTGCCGCGCAGGCGGCGCTCGATCCAGTCCGGCAGTTCGTGCGGCTTGATCGCCCATGCCACCGACAGCACGCCGATGCGGCTGACCGCCTCGGCCCACTTGCCCTGGTGGGCCTTGCTCCATTCATTGGCGGTGATCATCAACACCACGTCCGGCGCCGGGTTGGCGCAGAACTGGCTGATGACCTCGGCGCCCTCCTTGCCCGGCTTGCCGCTGGGCAGGCGCACCTCGACCAGGCGGCGGGCGCTGAACAGGCTTGGCGCATTGAAGCTGGCGTCAAGCTGGTTCCAGTCGAAATCACGCCCGTCGGCATCGAACACTTCGCGTTCGCCGATGCCCGAGGCGCGCGCACGCGCGCGGATGGCATCTGCGGCTTCCAGTACACGCAGTGTTTCCGGGCCTGCGATCAGGTACACCGGCGCCAACGCGGTGTCAGCGCCCTGGCTGGCCAGCTGCTCCGGACGCAGTTCCATCGTCGCTGCCGCTCAGTGCTTGACGGCGGCGGCAGGCTCTGCCGGCACCGCGCCCTCGATCGGCTTGGCCTTCGGCGCGGACAGGCTGCCCCCCTTCTCGATCTCGGCGCGGACCACGCTGTCGATACGGCGGATGATCGAGGCGGACATTTCCCGGCGCAGCTCCGTGGCCAGGATTTCGCGTTCGGTGGTGGTACCGGTGGCGTCGGTCGGCGGCGACACGTAGTCGCGCGACAGTTCGATCACCTGCTGCGGCACCAGTTCGCTGCCATCCTCGCGGCGGAAGATGAAGATCACCGCATAGCGCAGGCTGTACTCCTGCGCACGACCCTGCGAGTCGATGGCGATCGGGAGGTCACCCCAGCGCTCGGACAACACCTGCAGCTGGGTACTGGGTTCCTTGCTGTCCTCATCGGCCAGCCTGGCACCAGAGGCCAGCAGGCTGCGATTGAGCAGCTTGACCAGTTCACTGTACGGGGCGGTGGATACCACCTTCACCGGGGCGGTGTCGGTCGGCAGCATCAGCTTGTTGCGCAGATGGAAGCCGCAGCCGGCGAGGCCGAGGACAAGAACGAGGGCAAGCAGGATTCGGGTCATGGAGACAGTCTGGCGGAGCCGGGCGATCACGGCAACACACAGCGTGCCCGAAGCCGCGTGAATGCAGGGCCATCAAGCACCCGGCCCTGCTTCTGGAAAGGCATCGGCCACCGCGCGGGTGGCCGGTGCGAGGTACATCAGGCGGCGACGATGTTCACGATCTTGCCCGGGACGATGATGATCTTGCGCACCGTCAGGCCTTCCATGAACCTGGCCGCGTTGGGCTCGGCCAGCGCCAGCGCCTCGACCTGCTCGCGCGCGGCATCGGCCGCCACCTCGATGGTGCCGCGCAGCTTGCCGTTGACCTGCACCGCCAGGGTCAGGGCATCGCGTACCAGCGCACTGCTGTCGGCCTGCGGGAACGGCTGGTCTTCCAGCAGCGTCTCGCCATGGCCCAGCACCTGCCAGAGGGCGTGGCTGGCATGCGGCGTGATCGGGTTCAGCAGCAGCACGACGGCCTGCAGCGCTTCCTGGCGCACCGCGCGGCCCTGCTCGCTGTCGTCCTCGAACCTGGCCAGCGCGTTCATCAGCTCCATCACCGCTGCGATGGCGGTATTGAAGCTGTGGCGGCGACCGTAGTCGTCACCGACCTTGCCGATGGTTTCATGGGTCTTGCGGCGCAGCGCCTTCTGGTTGGCATCCAGTGCTGCAACGTCCAGTGCCGGGGCGGCACCGTCGGCAGCATGCTTCTGCACCTGGGCCCACAGGCGGCGCAGGAAGCGCGCCATGCCGTCCACGCCGGCCTCGTTCCACTCCAGCGACTGCTCCGGCGGCGCGGCGAACATCGAGAACAGGCGCACGGTGTCGGCGCCGTACTTGCCGACCATCGCCTGCGGGTCCACGCCGTTGTTCTTCGACTTGGACATCTTCTCGGTGCCACCGACCACCACCGGCTGGCCGTCGGCAATCAGGGTGGCGCCGGTGATGCGGCCGCGCTCGTCACGCTGCACTTCCACATCGGCCGGGTTGATCCAGTCCTTCGAACCGTCCGGATTCGGGCGGTAGTAGGTCTCGGCGATCACCATGCCCTGGCACAGCAGGTTGCGCGCCGGCTCGTTGCTGTCCACCATCCGCGCGTCGCGCAGCAGCTTGTGATAGAAGCGGAAATACATCAGGTGCAGGATCGCGTGCTCGATGCCACCGATGTACTGATCGACCGGCAGCCAGTAGTTGCCGCGCTTGTCGACAGCGTCACGGGCACCCGGCGAGGTGTAGCGGGCGTAGTACCAGCTCGACTCCATGAAGGTGTCGAAGGTGTCGGTCTCGCGCTCGGCGGCGCCACCGCATTCCGGGCAGGTGGTCTTGCGCCATTCCGGGTCGGTCTTGATCGGCGAACCGGTCCCGGAGAACGCCACGTCCTCCGGCAGTACCACCGGCAGCTGCTCCTCCGGCACCGGCACCGCACCGCACTTGTCGCAGTAGATCACCGGAATCGGGCAGCCCCAGTAGCGCTGGCGGCTCACGCCCCAGTCGCGCAGGCGGTAGTTGACGCGGCGCTGGCCCTGGGCCTTGCGCTCGAAACGTTCGGCCAGGGCTTCGAAGGCCCCCTGGAAATCCAGGCCGTCGAACTCGGCCGAGTTCACCAGCTCGAACGCACGGCTCTTGTCGCTGTACCAGTCCTGCCAGCGGCTACCGTCCCAGTTGCGCTCTTCGTCGGTGCGCGCATCCTTCAGCGCGATCACCTGCTTGATCGGCAGGCCGTACTTGTTGGCCACTTCGTTGTCGCGCTGGTCATGGCCCGGAACGGCCATCACCGCGCCGGTGCCGTAGCCCATCAGCACGAAGTTGGCGACCCACACCGGCACCGGCTCGCCGGTGACAGGATGCAGCGCGCGCAGGCCGGTATCCATGCCGCGCTTTTCCTGGGTTTCCAGTTCAGCCTCGGATACACCGCCCTGCTTCAGGTCGGCCAGCATCGCGGCCAGTTCCGGGTTGTTCTTCGCTGCGTGCAGCGCCAGCGGGTGTTCGGCGGCGATCGACACGAAGGTCACGCCCATCACCGTGTCCGGGCGGGTGGTGAACACGCGCAGCGGATCCAGCACGCCACCATCGACGTCGCGCACGTCGAACTGGATTTCCAGGCCCTCCGAGCGGCCGATCCAGTTGCGTTGCATGGTCTTGACCGATTCCGGCCAGCCATCCAGCTCGTCCAGGCCATCCAGCAGTTCCTGGGCGTAGTCGGTGATGCGCAGGAACCACTGCGGGATCTCACGCTTCTCCACCAACGCACCGGAGCGCCAGCCGCGGCCGTCGATGACCTGCTCGTTGGCCAGCACGGTCTGGTCGACCGGGTCCCAGTTCACCACCGCGTTGCGGCGATAGGCCAGGCCCTTGCGCATCAGGCGGGTGAACATGCGCTGCTCGTGGACGTAATAGTCCGGACGGCAGGTGGCGAACTCGCGCGACCAGTCGATGGCATAGCCCAGCGATTTCAGCTGGCTGCGCATGTGGTCGATGTTCTTGTAGGTCCACGCTGCCGGCGCGGTCTTGTTCTTGATCGCGGCGTTTTCCGCCGGCAGGCCGAACGCGTCCCAGCCCATCGGCTGCAGCACGTTGTGGCCGGTCATGCGCTTGTAGCGGCTGATCACGTCGCCAATCGTGTAATTGCGCACGTGGCCCATATGCAGCGCACCGGACGGGTACGGAAGCATCGACAGGCAGTAGTACTTCGGCTTGTCCGAGGTCTCGTCGACCTCGAAGGCACGGGTGGCGTCCCAGTACTGCTGGGCGGCGGATTCAACCTGCTGCGGGTCGTAGGCGTTGGTTTCAGCGCTGGTCATGGAACACGCGGATGCGGCGGCAAAGCGGTACAGCGTACCGCAGTGCGGCAAACGTCTCCAATCCTGCCTGCCTGGGGGGGGCGCCGCGATGCCCCGGGAGCCGTCTCAGCGTTGGCGCGACAGCGGCAGTGCGGCGGCCAGCCAGGCCACCCAGCAGGCGAACGCCAGCCGTTGTGCCAGCGGCGCCGGCAGGACGCCCTGCAGGGCAAACGCGGCCACCGCAGCCAGCACGCCGCAGCCCAGGGCCAGGGCGCCCAGGGCGCGGCCATGCGCCTGACGCAGCTGTGTCGTGCCCAGCAACAGGGTTCCGGCGACGAAGCCCAGCACCCAGATCATCCAGGCACTGGCATGCAGCTGGCTGGCGGGCCCATGCAGATCGTCCACGTCCAGCGGCAGCAAGCCCATCGCGGCAAAGCCCAGGCCAGCCAGCAGCAGCATCTGGCTGCCGACCCTCGGTGCCCAGCCGGCAGTGGCGGGCAGGCTGCGGCGCAGGCGCTCAGCCACCACCGCAGCGAGCACGCCGGGCAGCACGAAGCCAAGCAGATTGAAGGCCAGCGCATGCGGTACGCCCCGCGCCCCCAGCAGCGCCACCGGGTGGCGGGCCTGTGCATAGCCCTCCAGGCCGGCACCGAAGCCAGACACAGCCAGGACGAACACGACTGCAGCAAGCAGTCCCAACCAACGATCAAGCCGGACCATGGACATTGCGCGCAGTCACCCGGAAAAGAATGGATCAACGCATTGTCGCGGCAGTGACGCAGTGCGCCAAGCGCGCGGCCGAGGCCGGGTACTTCCGGCGCACCTCGGCCAGCACGCCGGTCAGCTCCGGAAAGCGGGTGATCCACGGGCTGTGCTGCGTGCCACGCCCCCGAGGCCGTCGCGCGCGATGTGACGGCAGGGTTGAGACGGACATCGATCGTCACCATAGAATCGGTCTCCAGATGCCAAGCGATGCTTTCCCCATGACCGAGACGACCTACGTATTCGACGCCACCACTGCGACCTTCGAGGCCGAAGTCCTGCAGAAGTCGCTGCAGACGCCGGTGCTGGTCGACTTCTGGGCCACCTGGTGCGGGCCGTGCAAGACCCTGGGCCCGATGCTGGAAAAGCTGGCTGGCGAGTACAACGGTGCGTTCGAGCTGGCCAAGGTCGATGTCGACAAGGAACAGCAGATCGCTGCGGCCTTCCAGATCCGCTCGGTGCCCACCGTGTTCCTGGTCAAGGGCGGCCAGCTGGTGGACGGCTTCCCCGGCGCCATTCCGGAAGGCCAGCTGCGTGAGTTCCTGGCCCAGCACGGCATCGTACCGGCCGATGTGGGCGATGCTGCCCCCGAAGATGACGCCCCGCTGGATCCGCAGGCGCAGGTCGATGTGCTGCGTGCGCAGATCGCCGCCGAGCCGGACAAGGATGAACTGAAGCTCGACCTGGCCCTGGCCCTGCTGCAGATCGGTGGCGTGGACGAGGCACGCACCCTGATCGACGGCTTGCCCGCCAATCTGGCTACCGACGACCGCGCCGTGCGTGCCCGCGCCCGCCTGGCCTTCGCCGCCGCGCTGAAAGATGCCCCGGCCGCCGAGGTGCTGGAGGCACGCATCGCCGCTGACGGCAAGGACCTCAAGGCCCGCCACCTGCGTGGCGTGCAACTGCTGCTCGGCGGTCATGACGAGGCCGCGCTGGCCCAGTTCCTGGAAATGCTGCGGATCGACCGC
The DNA here is from genome assembly GCF_001807895.1 of Stenotrophomonas sp. HMSC10F07. Classification (NCBI taxonomy): domain Bacteria; kingdom Pseudomonadati; phylum Pseudomonadota; class Gammaproteobacteria; order Lysobacterales; family Lysobacteraceae; genus Stenotrophomonas; species Stenotrophomonas sp. HMSC10F07. Next base: position 4,315 of record NZ_KV791323.1, on the reverse strand, counting down.
GGATTCGAGGAAGGCCTGCCGCGCAAGGCCCTGATCGACGCCTTCAATGTGATCTCCGACGAGGACCTGGTCGGCCAGTACCGCCGCAGGATGGCGTCGCTGCTGTTCTGAACGGGAACCCGCTCCGTTCAGAATTCCTGCACTGAACGCGGGCAATAATGCCCGCGCTGGTGGCCACGCGGTCGCCACGATCCGTTCGGGGGGATGAGGTCGGGGCCATGGGGTCTTGCAGCTGCACCCCCGCATTGCCGGGATTGCAAACTGTGACCGTCGTCCGCTCTCTGTCGTTCGCCATGCATTTAACGGGCGCTCTGCTCTGCGCCGTCTTCCTGATGCCCGCCATTGCCGGCGCTCAGGACTGGAACTATCGGGTCCGGCCCGGCGATACCCTGTGGGACCTGGGCGGGCTCTACCTGAAGCCCTCGGTACGCTGGCAGCAGCTGCAGCAGCACAACCGCATCGACAACCCCTACCAGTTGCCGCCGGGCCAGCTGCTGCGCTTCCCGATCAGCTGGCTGCGCACCGAACCGGCGCCGGCCCGGGTGCTGTCCGTGCGCGGCAAGGTCGCGCTGGCAGGCGCCGATGGCACGGCGACCCGCGCGCTCCAGGCCGGCGAACAGCTGCATATCGGTGACACCGTGGAGACCGAAGGCGACTCCAGCATCACCCTGGAATTCGCCGATGCCTCGCGCCTGCAGCTGCGCGAGTACTCGCGCCTGCGCCTGGATCAGCTGAGCCGTTACGGCCACACCGGCATGGTCGACACCCGACTGCGCCTGCAGCAGGGGCGAGCCAGCAACCGGGTGACGCCGGCGCGCGGTCCCGCCTCGCGTTACATCATCGATGCGCCCACCGCGACCAGCAGCGTGCGCGGCACGGTGTTCCGGGTCAGCGCCGGGGATGACGGGCACGTCGGTGCCACCGAGGTCCTGCAGGGCAAGGTGCAGGTCGGCAACTCCCATGGCCAGCGCCTGGTCCGGCCGGGCCAGGCCACCCGCAGCAGCAGTGCCGATGCGGCGCCCGCTGCGGTCTCTGCACTGCTGCCGGCGCCGGCGCTGCGCAATGACGCGCTGCGCCTGGCGCTGCTGCCGACCCTGCTTGCCTGGGAACCGGTCAATGGCGCCGATCATTACCGGGTGGAAGTGGTGCAGGCGGCAACGCCGGAGATCCTCCTGTTCGCCGCCACCACCGCCAACACCCGGCTGGCGATCGGCGACCTGCCGCCTGGCCAGCTGCGCATCCTGTTGCGCGCGGTCGACGCCCAGGGGGTCGAAGGCCTGGATGCCAGCGCCGATTTCGAGCTCGGTGACCAGCCACCACCGCCACTGACCGTATCGCCGCTGCATGGGCAGACGATCAACAGCGACCGCCCGCGTTTCCGCTGGAGCCAGGCCCCCGGTGCGCGCAGCAGCGTCCTGCAGATCGCCACCGAGCCCAGCTTCCTGCAGCCCCTGCAGGAGCAGGCCACCCATGCGACCGACCTGCGCCTGACGCGACCGCTGCCGCCCGGCCAGTACTACTGGCGCGTGGCTTCGCGCGATGGCGAAGGCCGACAGGGCCGCTATGGCCAGGCGTTGCCGCTGGAGCTGAGCAATGAACCAGTGGACCCGGCACTGCAACCGCCCGAGGCCGCACACGGCGAGCTGACGCTGCGCTGGCAGGCCGGCAGCGAAGGCCAACGCTACCGGGTGCAGGTGGATCGCCGCGGCGACTTCAAGGCACCGCTGGTCGACGAAACCGTGGATCATCCGCAGGTGAGCTTCAAGCGCCCGTGGAGCGGCACCCTGCATGTACGCGTGCAGTACATCGACGATGACGGCCACGCCAGCGCGTTCTCGCCTGCCCAGCAGGTCCCGCTGCCGTGCCGCCTGTGCTACGGCGCGGGTGGCGGTGCCCTGCTGCTCTGGTTGTTGTTGTGAGGCGCTCGCCGCTGCCATGGTCGAATCGGATCCTGCTGGCTCTGCTGGCCGGCGTGCTGACCATCGTGGCCAGCCAGGGACAATGGCTGTGGCGGCAGGACGAGGCGGCCTATGATGCGCTGGTCGGCAACTGGGAGTACCGCCCCGATCCCAGCGTGCTGATCGTCGCCATCGACGAAGGCAGCCTGCAGCGCATCGGCCAGTGGCCCTGGCCACGCTCGGTGCATGCACGCCTGCTTGACCGCCTGACCGATGCCGGCGCCGAACGCGTCGCGCTGGACCTGATGCTGTCCGAACCGGATCGCCGTGACAGCCGACAGGATGATCAGCTGGCGGCCGCCATCCGACGCAATGGCCGGGTGGTGCTGCCGGTGCTGGCCGCACCGGCGGCCGGCGACCGCATGGCCGAGGAAATGCTGCCGATCCCACAGATCGCTGCCAGTGCTGCCGCCATTGGCCACACCGATGTCGAGGTGGATGGCGACGGCGTCGCCCGTGGCGTCTATCTGCACGCAGGTATCGGCCAGCCGCACTGGCCGGCACTGGGCCTGGCACTGGCCGACCTGCCTGCCGGTGCCGTACGCGGCCTACCCGATCCCGACCCGGAACTGGGCTCGCCCTATCAATGGCGTCGCGACGATTACGTTCGCGTGCGCTACGCCGGCCCCCCCGAGCGGCTGCCACAGGTGTCCTATGCGGACGTTCTCGATGGCCACGTGGACATGGCGATGCTGCATGGCCGCCGCATCGTCGTTGGCATGACGGCCAGCGGCATCGCGCCCCGCCTGCTGACCCCGACCACCCGCGAGTTCTGGATGAGCGGCAGCGAGTACCAGGCCAACATCACCTCGATGCTGCTGCAGCACAAGCAGATCGATGTTCTACCGCATGCCTGGCAGCACGCCATCAGCGGTGTGCTGGTGGCGCTGTGCGTGATCCTGCTCGGCCTGCGCCTGCCCTGGCTGGTCGCGCTGTGTTCGTTGCCGATGCCTGCCCTGCTGAGCTGGCTGCTGCTGCGCACGAGTGACCTGTGGTGGGCGCCGGCCAGCGCGATGCTGGGCGTGACGCTGGCACTGCTGGTCTGGGCGGTGTGGCGGATCTCGGCCTGGCACCGCCAGGCCAACCGCGACGCCCTTACCGGCCTGGGCAACCGCCTCCGCTTCGAGCAGTCGCTGCAGCAGGAATGCGATGCAGCGCGGCGCAGCGGCAAGCCATTGAGCCTGGCGTTGATCGACGTCGACCACTTCAAGCGCCATAACGATCGCCACGGGCACCAGGTCGGCGACCGCGTGCTGCGTGATGTCGCCCGCCTGATCGGCGCCCATGCGCGCCGCCCGCGCGACATGGCCGCACGCTACGGTGGCGACGAATTCGCGCTGGTGCTGCCGGATACACCGGCCGAGGGCGCACGCCAGGTGATTGAGGACCTGATTGCCTGCGTGCGCGCATTGCCGGCGCCGGGCGATGGCAGCGACGATACCGTCACGCTCACCATTGGCGTATTCACCCGCGTGCCCGACGGCGAACTGCAGCCCCACCATTTCGTGGAAGGCGCCGACACCGCCCTTTATCAGGCCAAGGCCAACGGCCGCGACGGGTACATGATCGACGGCCCATGAGGCAGGACATGCACGCCGCCGTTGGACACACGCCCGGGGTGCAACATACGCATGCGAATGGTTAGACTGGACGCCTCGCCTCGCGCCCCGGACCCGCATGAACGCCCGCCTGTTCCGCTTCGGCATCAACCTGTGGCCGCCGTTCCTGTTCACCGGCATCCATGTCACCCGCATCACGCCCGATTACCGGCAGATCGACGTCGAGCTGCGGCTGCGGCCGTGGAACCGCAACTACGTCGGCACGCATTTCGGCGGCAGCCTGTTCGCGATGACCGACCCGTTCTGGATGCTGGGCCTGCTGCACATCCTCGGCCGTGACTACTACGTGTGGGACCGGGCCGGTGCGATCGATTTCCTCAAGCCTGGCCGGGGCACGGTGTGCACCTCGTTCCGCATCGACGATGCGCTGCTGGCCGAACTGCGTGCCGAAGCAGCGGGCGGCGAGAAGGGGCTGCGCTGGTTCAGCAACGACGTCGTCGACGAAAGCGGCGAGGTGGTCGCCCAGGTGCGCAAGCAGGTCTATCTGCGGTTGAAGCCACACGCGCGCTGATCCGGCGCGGGCGCTGTACTCTGCTGCCCTGCCAGGGAGGCTCCGATGCGCGCGTATGCGCGTATGCCTGTGCGGTGCGACGCGGAGCGAAGGCAGCCGCGAGGATGACGAGGACAGCGCGCACTGGCCACCGTTGCTCAGTCGCGCGCGGCGGCGGGCGGGGCGTCCCCCGCCACCATCGGTACCGACAACCATGGGCTCTCGTCGGTGCTGCGCGGCGCTGAGCG
>NZ_KV791322.1:13568-31911 GCF_001807895.1 Stenotrophomonas sp. HMSC10F07 | reverse complement strand
TGCCGCGGACACTCCCGCAACCGGACCCACCCCGGCTTCGACAGGTTCCTGCGATCTGTCGGAAGGGCATCCCGCTCTGGTAGGTGTCGACCTTGGTCGACACGCTTTCCCAAGGGTCAGAAGGGGTTCATCACCACGCACTGAATGCGCGGCCTGGACGGGTAGACTGTGGCTCTTGCTCACGTGAAGACCGGTTGCCCGATGTCCGCCAAACTCCGCTGGTTGCCCCTGTTGTGCCTGGCCCTGGCGGGCTGCAGCCAGCTGGAGAATCCGGGCAATGTGACTGCCGCCGACAAGGCCGCGCGGGCGCCGTCCAGCGATGGCGAGAACATGGTGTCGATCAATGCGGCTGACGCACCGCCGCCGCCGGCACCGCCGCGCAGCCAGGCGGACCGGCCGTGGCCGCAGGCGCAGCTGGAGAATGGACGCGCCTGGATCAGTTGCAGCACCGAGTACGCCGGCGAAGCTGGCGACGGTGTCGAGCTGGAAGGCCTGCAGCGCGAGCAGATCACCCAGGCCTTGGCCCCGTGCGCCGAGCGTGGCCTGATGCGCGTGCGCTACGCCGGCAAGATCAATCCGGGCTTCGCCGAGATGATGTGGCGTCTGGCGGTGGTGGCCGACCAGCAGAAGATCCACAAGCGCATCCTTGACCTGGATTCCAGCGGCGGGCAGGTGGAGTCGGCGATCGTGGCCGGTGACAGCATCGGTGAATCGGGCTGGACCATCTGGGTGCGCGAAGGCTCGATCTGCCACAGCGCCTGCGTGTTCGTGCTGGCCGCCGGCGACAACCGCCTGCTGTCGGGCAAGGTCGGCATCCACCGCATGATGCGCATCAGCTCCAAGGCCACCTCGCGCGCCGAGCTCAACCGCGAGCTGCACGAGGTCTACGACAACGTGAAGGACTACCTGCAGCGCAACGGCGTGGCGGTCGGTGTGGCGGATCTGATGATGACTGTGCCCAACCGCAGCCTGCGCCTGCTGACCCCGGACGAACTGCGCCAGTACGGCCTGGATGGCACCAATGCGGTGCAGGACGATCTGGAACGGATCAAGCAGATGCGTGCCTGCGGCGACGATTTCGTGCAGCGCAAGGACGCCTTCCTGGTCGCCTTCGACCAGCAGTGCAAGCGCGAAGGCGCCGACATGGAGTCGATCAACAGTTGTGGCCAGGCGTTGAAGCAGCGCTTCGGCTTCCCGGACGCGGTCTGTCCCGACGAAAGCCCGCTGTCGGAGATCGATGTGGCGACGCTGCCACCAGCGCCGCCGGAGCCCCCGCCGGTGGCCGAACAGGCGCCAGTGAACGCCGCCGCGCCCGCCGCGCAGGCTGATGCGGCAGCGGTGGCGGGCGACGCCCCGGCACGCTGACAGCATAGTCACCGCGCTGGCGTAGACTGCGGTTCTCTCCAGAAAACCGGCGGTGTCCATGAAGCGCGTGCTCCTGCTGCTGTCCCTGCTGCCCCTGACTGCGTTGGCGCAGGCACCTGCGCCGGCCACGCCTGCACCGGCTCCGGCACGCCCGGCCCCGGCATCGCCGGCGGCCGCGAAGCCCGCCACTGCCGGTGCCCCGGCGTTGACCGCTGCGCAGCAGGCCCAGGTGCAGAAGCAGGACGCGGAAATGGGCGCGGCTGCGTTGAAGGCGGCGCAGCTGGTCGATGCCAACCGCGCCGGCGAATTGTGGGATGGCGCTTCGGCCGTCGCGCGCCGTGCGGTGCCGAAAGCCACCTTCGTCAGCCAGTTGGCCGCCGAGCGCACGCGCCTGGGTGCGCTGGCCGGGCGTGGCCAGCCGACCATCACCCGGGTCAAGTACAGCCCCGGCGCCGCAGTGCCGGAAGGGTTGTACATCAACGTCAGCTTCCCGACCCGTTTCGCCAACAGCGCACAGCCGGTGCGCGAGCTGGTCTCGTTCCGCTTCGACGAAGACCAGGTCTGGCGCCTGGCCGGTTACAGCCTGCGCGCGTCGGCACCCTGAGGAGATGAACGATGGCAACTGAGCTGACAATGCTGGCCTGGTCGGTGCTGCTGGGCTTCGTCTACATCTTCGCCACCTCCACCGTGGTCACCCGCGAGCGCGGGATGAAGTGGAATGCCTCGGCACGCGATGGCGATGCAAAGCCGCTCAGCGCGCTGGCCGGTCGCCTGCAGCGTGCGCAGGCCAACTTCCTGGAAACGTTCCCGTTCTTCGCCGCCGTCGCGATCGCAGTGGTCGTGGCCGGGCGCAGCAACGACACCACAGCGCTGGCTGCGCAGGCCTACTTCTGGGCGCGTGTGGTCTACCTGCCGCTGTATGCCGCAGGCGTGCCCTACGTGCGCAGCCTGGTCTGGCTCGTATCGCTGCTGTCGATCCTGGCGCTGGTGTTCGCACTGCTGTAACCGGGCCTGATCCAGATCAAGGCCAGTCATGCGCGCGGCGCTATGCTGGCCCGGACTGAATCAACGGCAGGAGGCGCGCATGCGCAGGATGGACGTGGTGGTGGTCGGCGCCGGACCGGCGGGCCTGTGCTTCGCGCGTGCGCTGGCCGGCAGTGGCCTGCAGGTCGGGCTGGTCGAAGTGCAGCCGCGCCAGGCTCTGGCCGAAGCCGCCTTCGATGGCCGCGAGATCGCGCTGACCCATGCCTCGCGGCAGAGCATGGAGCAACTGGGGCTGTGGCAGCGCCTGCCGCAGGCCGAAGTCGCCGAGCTGCGCGATGCCAGGGTGATGAACGGCGGCTCGCCGTTCGCGTTGACCTTCGCCAGCAGTCAGGCAGATGGCCAGCCGCTGGGCTGGCTGGTGCCCAACCACCTGATCCGCCGTGCTGCATGGGATGCCGTGCAGGGCCAGGATGGGCTGGAGCTGTTCGACGGGCGCAAGGTGCTGGGCGTGCAGGCCGATGCGCAGGGCCACGTGGTCAGACTCGATGACGGCAGTCAACTGCACGCGCGCCTGCTGGTCGCGGCTGACAGCCGCTTCTCCGCCACGCGCCGCATGCTTGGCATCGGTGCGCAGATGCGCGACTTCGGCAAGTCGATGCTGGTATGCCGCATGCAGGTCGAGCGCGACCATCACCATACGGCCTGGGAGTGGTTCGGCTACGGCCGCACCATGGCGCTGCTGCCGCTCAACGAGGGCCAGGCATCGGCGGTGATCACGCTGCCGCCGCGGCAGATCGAAGAACTGCTGGCGATGGACGAGGTGGCTTTCGGCGACGCCATCAGTGCCTGCTTCGAGCATCGCCTGGGCCGCATGCAGCCGGTGGCCACAGCGCAGGCGTATCCGCTGGTGGGGGTGTACGCGCACCGTTTCGTCGGCGAGCGTTCCGCGCTGATCGGCGATGCCGCGGTGGGCATGCACCCGGTCACCGCGCACGGCTTCAATCTGGGACTGGCCGGCGCACAGCGACTGGCACAGGGCATCGTCGCGCAGCAGCGGCGCGGTGCCGACATCGCCGCCGCCGGCATGCTGGCCAGCTACCAACGCAGTCATCGGTTTACGTCTCGGCCGCTGTACGAGGCCACCAACGCGATCGCCAGCCTGTACACCGACGATCGTCGCCCGGCACGCCTGCTGCGGGCCGCGGGCCTGCGCGTGGCGCAGGGCGTGGCACCGTTCAGGCAGCTGATTGCCTCGCACCTGACCCAGCGCGTAGCCTGAACATTCTCGGATCAGCCAGCGGCCAGCACGCGGATCTGGCTGTCGGCGAACTCGACCACCTGGCCTGCGCGGATCTTGCAGGCCTTGCGCAGTTCGACCTCACCGTCGACCCGCACCTGGCCCTCGCTGATGACCATCTTGGCCTCGCCGCCGCTGGTGACCAGGTCGGCCAGCTTCAGCAGCTGCTTGAGTTCGACGTAGTCGCCGTCGAGGTCGAATTCGAGAATCTGCATGGAGCGAGGGGTCCTGGAAAGAGGGCGCAGGCCAGCGGCCGGGCCGGGGAGCGGGCACGTATTGTGCGCCAGCACGGGGCACGACGGCACGCGCATGGAAAGCTGTACGCCTCGTTCAGGATCAATGCGGTATCATTCCGCTCTGAGCGAGTGAAATCTCCTCCGACCGAGCAGCGCCAGGGCACGCGATAAGAAGGGCGCCCAAAGCGCGGACCATCACCCTTTTTATCGCACTGCCAGGAAGACGGCAGTGCCTTCGGAGTTCCCCATGTCCCAAGATTCCCAAGCGCCGCTGCAGTTCGCGCAGCTCGGCCTGTCCGAGCCCGTGATGCAGGCGGTCACCGCCATCGGCTACGAAACCCCGTCGCCGATCCAGGCCGCTACCATCCCGGCGATGCTGGAAGGCCGCGACGTGCTGGGCCAGGCCCAGACCGGTACCGGCAAGACCGCTGCGTTCGCACTGCCGGTACTGTCCAACATCGACCTGCAGCAGATCAAGCCCCAGGCCCTGATCCTGGCGCCGACCCGCGAACTGGCCATCCAGGTTGCCGAGGCGTTCCAGTCCTATTCGTCGAAGATCCCGGGCTTCCGCGTGCTGCCGGTGTACGGCGGCCAGCCCTACGGCCAGCAGCTGTCGGCGCTGCGCCGTGGCGTGCATATCGTGGTCGGTACCCCCGGCCGCGTGATCGATCACCTGGACCGCAGCACCCTGGACCTGTCCGAGCTGAAGACCCTGGTGCTGGACGAAGCCGATGAAATGCTGCGCATGGGCTTCATCGACGATGTCGAAGCGGTGCTGAAGAAGCTGCCGGAGCAGCGCCAGGTGGCCCTGTTCTCGGCCACCATGCCGCCGCAGATCCGTCGCATCGCGCAGACCTACCTGCAGGACCCGGTGGAAGTGACCATCGCGGCCAAGACCACCACCTCGGCCAACATCCGCCAGCGCTACTGGTGGGTGAGCGGCATGCACAAGCTGGACGCGCTGACCCGCATCCTGGAAGTCGAGCCGTTCGACGCGATGATCATCTTCGCGCGCACCAAGGCCGGCACCGAAGAACTGGCCAGCAAGCTGCAGGCGCGTGGCCTGGCCGCTGCCGCCATCAACGGTGACATGCAGCAGGCCCAGCGCGAGCGCACCATTGCCATGCTGAAGGAAGGCAAGCTGGACATCCTGGTCGCCACCGACGTGGCCGCCCGCGGCCTGGACGTGGAGCGCATCAGCCACGTGCTGAACTACGACATCCCGTACGACACCGAGAGCTACGTGCACCGCATCGGCCGTACCGGCCGTGCCGGCCGCAGCGGCGAGGCGATCCTGTTCGCCACTCCGCGCGAGAAGGGCATGCTGCGCCAGATCGAGCGCGCCACCCGCCAGCCGATCGAAGAGATGCAGCTGCCGAGCGTGGAAGCGGTCAACGACACCCGCATCAACAAGTTCACCTCGCGCATCAGCGAAACGCTCGGCGCCGGCGGCCTGGACTTCTACCGCCAGCTGCTGGAGCGCTTCGAGAACGAGCAGAACGTGCCGGCCATCGAGATCGCCGCCGCGCTGGCCAGGATGCTGCAGGGCGATACCCCGTTCCTGCTGCAGCCGCCGGTGCGTGCCCCGCGTGAAGAGCGCGCGCCGCGCGAGCGCTTCGACCGTGGCGACCGCCCGGAGCGTGGCGATCGCTTCGACCGCAACGAGCGGGGGCCGCGCTTCGAGCGTGGCCCGCGTCGCGACGACGCCGAAGGTGGTTTCGAGCCGCGTCCGCGCCGCGAGGTTCCGCCGCGTGGTGCGCCGGAGCAGGGCATGGAGACCTACCGCATTTCGGTGGGCCACCAGCACGGCGTGAAGCCGGCCAACATCGTCGGCGCCATCGCCAACGAAGCCGGCCTGGAAAGCCGCTTCATCGGCCGCATCGACATCCACGACGACTTCTCGCTGCTGGACCTGCCGGCACAGATGCCGCCGGACGTGCTGTCGCACCTGCAGAAGGTGTGGGTGTCCGGCCAGCAGTTGCAGATGCGTCCGCTGGCGGCCGGTGAAGAGATCAATCCGGCCCCGCGTCCGTTCAAGCCGCGCTTCGACAAGCGTGGTCCGGGCGGCCCAGGTGGCCCGCGTCGTGGCGGCCCGGGTGGTCCGGGTGGCCATGGGGGCGACCGCGGCGGTGACCGCGACAGCCGCCCGCCACGTCGTGACGGCTTCAAGCCGCGCGGCCCGCGCAGCTTCTAAGCCGCACCCGCAGCCGTCAAGATCAACGCCAGCCCCCGGGCTGGCGCACAGGAAAAGGGGACGGAGGGGATTAAGTCGTATTTGGCAGGCCATGCGCTTATGCCGAAAACGACTTAATCCCCTCCGTCCCCTTTTTCGCATGGTCAACACATTGCCGGTCATAGGCTGGCCCGGTTCCAAAGGAGGTTGTCACCGCAGCACATTCGGGGGGATCCGGGATGGGTAGGAGTGGCACGGACCAACAGAGCCGGCGGGTGCCGATGACCCGGGGGCTGGGACTGCGTTTTGCGTTGTTGACCGGCATGGCGATCGGACTGGTCGCACTGTCGGCGTTGATCCAGGAACTGCAGGCGGCCTCCACCGCCTGGATCGCCGGCCAGGGATACTGGTCGCGCGGTCAGCAGGATGCGACCGCCGCGCTCAGTCGCTACCTGGCGCGCGGTGATGCCCAGGACCTGGACGATGCACGCCAGGCCCTGCAGGTGCCGTTGGGCGATCTGCAGGCGCGGTTGGCGCTGGAACAGGCGGAGCCTGACGAAGAGAAGGCCCGGCAGGGCTTCCTGCAGGGGGGCAACGCGCACGCCGACATTCCGCGCCTGGTGTTTTCGTTCCGCTACGCGCGGGATATCGGTGCTTTCCGCGAAGCGACCGCGTTATGGCGGCAGACCGACGGGGACCTGATGGCGCTGCAGCGCCTGGTCGATGAGTTGCAGCGGCGGCACGAGGGTGGCCCCGTACTGGCAGCCACGCGTGACCACTACCTGCAGCAGCTGCGCGACCTGGACCAGCGGATGAAGGTGCAGAGCCAGGCGTTCTCGCAGGCGCTGCTGCGGATGGCGACGCTGGTGAGGCTGGCCACGTTGATGGTCGCGGGCCTGTCGGTGCTGGCGATCAGCCTGATGGCGGTGGCCCTGGCGCGCCGCGTCGGCAAGGACCTGACCGAACACGAGAGCCGCTTCCGCGCAGCGTTCTACCAGGCCAACGTCGGCATGCTCAAGCTCGATACCGAAGGCAAGGTGATCGAGGCCAACCAGGCGATGGCCGACATCCTCGACCATCGTCGTGACATGCTGCTGCAGCTGTCGCTGGCTGACCTGCTGATGGACGGCGAGCTGGTCATTGATGGGGTGGGGCGCATCGATTGGGACCGCCAGCTGCGGCCGAGCGAACTGCGCTTCCGCCGTCGTGATGGCAGCCTGGTCTGGGGCCGCTGGAGCGGCACCGGTGTGCGCAGCGCCGGCGGTGGCCTGTCGGTGTTCGCGATCATCGAAGACGTCAGCCAGAACCATGCACTGGCGCGCGAGATCGAGCACCACGCCAGCCATGACCCGCTGACCGGCCTGATCAACCGGCGCGAGATCGAACGCCTGCTCGAACGCGCGCTGCTGCAGGTGCGCAGCGAAGGTGGTACGCACGCGCTGTGCTACATCAACCTGGACCATTTCAAGCTGGTCAATGACAGCTTCGGCCATGCCGCCGGCGACCAGATGCTGCGCAGCTTCGCCGATTACCTGGTGGCGGCGGTGCGCGATGGTGACTGGGTGGGCCGGCTGGGTGCGGACGAGTTCGCGGTGTTCCTCGCCCATGCCGGGCAGGACGAGGCCAAGCGCGTGCTGCAGCGGGTGATCCGCAATCTGGGGCAGGCGACGTTCCCGGTGAGCGAGGGCAGCCCGCAGTTGAGCTGCAGCATCGGCGTGGTCGAGGTCAGCGCCGATGCACCGGATGTGAACTGGTTGATGAGCGCCGCCGACAGTGCCTGCTATGCGGCCAAGCAGGCCGGGCGCAACCGCGTGCACTGCTTCAACGAGAACCGCATGGCGTTGGAGGAACGGCGCCGGGAAGCCGAGCGGCTGCAGGGCGTCAGCCTGGCCATGGCCGAGAACCGCATGGTGCTGTATGCGCAGCGCATCGCCCGCGTCGGCGATCCCACCTACCTGCACTACGAGGTGCTGGTACGCATGCGCGGCAGCGATGGCAGCCTGCACCTGCCGGGCCAGTTCATGCCGGCGGTGGAGCGCTATGGCATGGCCGTGGCGCTGGACCGGCACGTGCTCGGCCTGCTGTTCCGGCACCTGCAGGTGTGCCCGGCGCATGTGCGGCAGCTGGGACTGTGCAACGTCAACGTGTCGGCGCAGTCGATCGCCGAACCCGGCTTCCTCGCCTTCGTCTGCGACCTGCTGGAGCGCAATCGCGCGCTGGCCTCCAAGCTGTGCTTCGAGATCACCGAGACCGCAGCGATCAGCAACCTCAGCCAGGCGCGCGCCTTCATCGATGCGGTGAAGGCGCGCGGCTGCCGGATGGCGCTGGACGATTTCGGCTCCGGGCTGTCCTCGTTCGGCTACCTGCGCCAGCTGCCGGCCGACATCCTGAAGATCGACGGGGCCTTCGTACGCGACATGGATACCGATCCGGTCAGCCACGCCACCGTGCGCGCGATCAGTGAACTGGGGCGCGAGCTGCAGATGGAGGTGGTGGCCGAATGGGTAGAGACCGCCGAAGTCGCCGCCGCGCTGACCCGGCTTGGGGTGCAGGGCCTGCAGGGCTATGCGGTCGAGCGACCGCAGCCACTGGAACGGATGACCCTGGCCGACCTGCGGCCGGTGCGCCTGGTGGCGGTGCAGGGCCCGCCTGCCGCAGGTTGAACGCCGTCGGCGACTTTGGTCTACACATGCGTTGCAGCCGCGGCTGCGATAATGCCTGCCAGGGGCGACGCGCAGTGGGCGCGGGCGTATGCAGGAACAGGACGTGGCGTGGGCGGCAGGCAGTGGCAGTACGGAACAGGGGCGGTGCTGGTCGTGCTGCTGGTGTGGTTGGCGACACCGTGGCCACTGTGGGCCGCTGCCGTCGAAGCCGGCCGCGATTACCTGCTGGTCGGCGCAGCCACCGATGAACCCACTCCACATCGCGCATGCACGCCGGACATGCTGGCCGGTCACCGGCAGCAGGTGCAGGTGCCTGCGCCGCCGGGCGGCTGGTCGGGGCAACCGCAGGCCCTGGACGTGTTCAATGTGTTCGCTGGCGAAGTCCGCGTGCAGTATGGCGATCGCGAGATCTGCGGCAACATGCACGATGCCCGTACCCGAGACTCACGCTTCCGCGCAGGCATCGGGCTGGTGGCGGTGCCGCCAGCGGGCAGTCACGATCCATTCCTGGTGTCGTGGCAGACGCCGTTGAAGGCGCGTTGGGTACCCACCCTTCGGCTGGGCGCGCCCAGTCCCGTGCAGCAGAACGATACCGCCCGCCTGCTGGTGCGCGCGGCCTGCATCGCCGTGGCGATCGCACTGGCGTTGTCGGCACTGATGGCCTTCCTCACCACCCGCGACCGCAGTTTCCTGGTCTACATCGCCGGTACCACCGTGCTGGTGCTTTGGCAGGCCATCCTCGGTGGCCTCAGCGGCTATCCGGAACCCTGGTTGCCGGTGGGCGAGCGCGGTGCCTGGTGGCTGCTGGTGTTGACTGCGGTCACGCAGGCCTTGGTGCTGCCGGCGCTGTGGCGGCTGAATGGCGGTGATCGCTTGTTGCCGCGTTCGCGTCCGTTCCAGCTGGTGGCGCTTTGGGGATTGCTGGTGTTGGCTGCACTGGTGCCCTGGCTGCCATGGGACAGCCTGGCCTGGGTGGCGCAGGGCCTGCAGGTGTCCTATCTGCTGGGCTGTGGCCTGGCGTTGATGGCCGGGGTGTGGGCACGGCTGCGCGGTGACCGCTGGGCGCAGGCGGGGCTGGCGGCGCTGGCGCCGATGCTGGTGTTGATCCTGGCCGACGCCTGCCGCGCGGCGTGGTTGCTGGAATACCGCGTGGAGGCCCTGCAGCTGGCGGTGACCTGGCTGCTGATGATGGCCGCCTACGCACTGAACCAGCGGCTGGGCCGCCTGCGCCAGCAGCGCGATGAACTGCGCCAGCTGGCCGAGACCGATGGCCTGACCGGCCTGCCCAACCGCCGTGCCGGCCTGCAGCAGTTGGCCCGCCACCTGGAGCGGGTTGACCGCGAGCGTGGCCCGCTGGTGATCGGCTTCCTCGATATCGACCTGTTCAAGGACATCAATGACCGCCATGGCCACGCCGTGGGTGACCTGGTGCTGGTGGCGGTGGCGCGTGCATTGCGTGCCGCGGTACGCAGCCAGGACCAGGTAGTGCGGATGGGCGGCGAAGAGTTCCTGCTGCTGATGCCGGGCATGCCCCGCGAGGCGGCGTCGGCGCGCCTGGATCGCCTGCGCCAACGCATCACGGAGGCGGCCCGGGCGCTGCAGGTGCCCGGCCTGGAGGTCACCGCCAGCATCGGCCTGGCGCAGTGGCGGCCGGGCGAGGACGATCTCGCCGCGCTGCTGCGCCGGGCCGACCATGCCATGTACGTGGCCAAGCGTGCCGGCCGCAACCGGGTGTTCGACGGCGAAGAACTCGATCCACCCGGCCTGGCATGAAGCGCGGCGGGCGGTGATGCCGGATAATAGGGCGATGACCACCCGACTCAACAAACACATCGCCGACACCGGCTTCTGCTCCCGCCGCGAGGCCGATCGCCTGATCGCCGCCCGCCGGGTCACCGTCAACGGCCATCCGGCCGGCACCGGCGCGGTGGTGGGCGAGGAAGACCAGGTGCTGGTGGACGGCCAGCCGCTGCGCGCGCGCGTGGCCCGCAAGCCCGGCGCCCGCCGCCACGTCTACATCGCGCTGAACAAGCCGGTCGGCGTCACCTGCACGACCGAGACGTCGGTCAAGGGCAACATCGTCGACTTCGTCGGGCATGAACAGCGCATCTTCCCGATCGGCCGCCTCGACAAGGAGTCCGAAGGCCTGATCCTGATGACCAGCAACGGCGACATCGTCAATCAGATCCTGCGGGCCGAGAACGGCCACCAGAAGGAATACCTGGTGGCGGTGAACAAGCCGGTCACCGATGAGTTCCTGCGCGGCATGGCGCGTGGTGTTCGCATCCACGACCAGATGACGCTGCCATGCAAGACTTCGCGCATCGCCAAGTTCGGTTTCCGCATCACCCTGCAGCAGGGCCTGAACCGGCAGATCCGCCTGATGGCCGCCGAGTTCGGCTATCGCGTGACCCAGCTGCGCCGCGTGCGCATCGACAACATCAAGATGGGTGCGCTGAAGCCGGGCCAGTGGCGCAACCTGACCGAGCAGGAGCTGCAGGGCCTGCTGCCGAAGCAGCTGGACTGGTAGTGCCGGCCGCTGGCCGGCTGCAATGGGCGCGCGATGTATCCGGGATGCCGGCCAACGGCCGGCACCACCGCCATGCGGATTGCTCACCGGCATCCGCTAGACTTCGCGGTGACCTGCCGGAACGTGACGTTGCATGATCAAGCCCGACAAGCCCGCCAACGAAGCCCTTCGGCTCGAGGCGCTGTATCGCTACCGCATCCTCGATTCGGAGCGTGAAAAATCCTTCGACGACCTGGTGGTGATCGCCAAGGCGGTCTGCGGCACCTCGATGGCGGCGGTGACCCTGATCGATGTCGAACGGCAATGGTTCAAGTCGATCCAGGGCATCGATGCGGCGGAAAACCTGCGCAGCGAATCGATGTGTGGCCACGCCATCCTGCAGCCGCAGCAGATCATGGTGGTCGAGGATGCGCTGCAGGATGTGCGCTTCCACGACAATCCGGTGGTGGTCGGCGATCCGCACATCCGCTTCTATGCCGGCGCGCCGCTGATCAGCTCCGACGGCTTGCCGCTGGGTACGCTGTGCGTGTTCGACGCACAGCCGCAGCACCTGGCCAGCGACAAGGCCGAGGCGCTGGCCGCACTGTCGCGGCAGGTGATGCTGGTGATGGAATTGCGCCGTTTCGCGCTCGACATCCAGAACCACATGCTGGAACGCGATGATTACGAGCGCCTGCTGTCGGAGTACCACGACGTGCTGCTGGCGCAGAACGCCGACCTGGCCGAGCAGAGCCGCACCGATGCGCTGACCGGCCTGCCGAACCGCCGCGCGATGGCAGCGGCGCTGGACGAGGCGGTGGCGGTAACCGGGGATCAGCCCGCTGAGGCCTGCGTCGCGCTGCTGGACATCGATCACTTCAAGCACATCAACGACTTCCAGGGCCACGCTACCGGCGACCGCGTGCTGGCCGAACTGGGCGCACTGCTGCGTTCGCACTTCGCCGGCCGTGGCATGGCGGCGCGCTACGGCGGCGAGGAGTTCGTGGCAGTGATGCCCGCAACCGACCTGCGCACCGCCGAACTTCAGTGCGAGTTCCTGCGCCTGGCCGTGGCCGACCTGCCACTGGGCTTCCCGGTCACGATCAGTATCGGCATCGCCCAGCACCAGCCCGGTGAAAGCGTGGACGACACGCTGGCACGTGCCGACAAGGCGCTGTACCGGGCCAAGGGCAATGGCCGCAACCGGGTGGAAGTGGCGGGCTGAAGTGCCCCGCTCGTAGATCCATGCCATGCGTGGATGCTCTTCCCGATTCACATCGCGTCGCAGCGCCTGCGATCAAGAGCGGGCAGCATGACGCTTTGTCTTCCCGGACGCCGACCATGTTGCAGACCCTGGCCATCGCCCACTATCGCTCGTTGCATGGGCTGGTACTGCCGCTGCAGCGGTTGAATGTGGTGACCGGCGACAACGGCAGTGGCAAGTCCAGCCTGTATCGCGCGCTGCGCCTGCTGGCGGAGACCGCACAGGGTGGAGTCGCGGCGGTGCTGGCCCGCGAAGGTGGACTTGGTTCGGCGCTGTGGGCAGGTCCCGAATCCATCGATCGCAGGGTTGCGGCCGGCGAGATTCCGCTGCAGGGCGGGCTCCGGCAGGCGTCGGTGGGGCTGAAGCTGGGTTTCACTACCGAAGAATTGGGCTATGCCATCGACCTGGGCTATCCGCCGCCCAGCCGTTCGGCGTTTGCGCTGGATCCGCAGATCAAGGCCGAGGCGATCTGGGCCGGGCCGTTCCTGCGCAGCGCCAACCTGCTGGTCGATCGTCGCGGGGCGATGGTGCGGCAGCGTCATGCGCGCGGTTGGGATCTGGTGGATGACCGGTTGTCGCTGTTCGACAGCCTGTTCACCCAGGTCGGCGATCCGCAGCGCATGCCCGAAACGATCACCCTGCGTGAGTACATCCGTTGCTGGCGCTTCTACGACCATTTTCGCAGCGATGGCGATGCCCCGGCGCGGCAACCGGCGATGGCCACGCGCACGCCGGTGCTGCATCACGATGGCCGGGACCTGGCGGCGGCCTGGGTGACCATCCTCGAGGTCGGTGACCCGGTTGCGTTGGCACGCAGCGTCGACGACGCGTTCCCGGGCGCCACGGTCGGTTTCGAGGAGCTGGATGGACGCCTGGCGCTGCGCTTCCACCAACCCGGGTTGCTGCGGCCATTGTCGATGGCCGAGCTTTCCGACGGCACGCTGCGCTTCCTGCTGCTGGCCGCAGCGCTGCACACGCCACGCCCACCGCCGCTGATGGTGCTCAACGAACCGGAGACCAGCCTGCACCCGGACCTGCTGCCGGCGCTGGCGCGGCTCATCATCGCAGCCAGTGCGCGCAGCCAGGTATGGGTGGTGTCGCACGCCAGCCGGCTGATCGCGGCGTTGGAACAGGCGCCAGGGTGCCATTCGCTGCATCTGTACAAGGAACAGGGCCGCACGCTGTTGAGCGGGCAGGGCCTGCTGGATGCGCCGGCCTGGCATTGGCCGCAGCGGTGATGCGGCCATCCACGCCATGCATGGATGCACTCAATCGGCGATGTTGCGTGCTTCGGCGGTACCGAGGATTTCCGGATGCTGTACCGGCTTGCGGCGGTTCAGCAGCGGATGCAGGAACACCGCGCCGACGATGATCGCCACGCCCAGGTAGAACCACGGGGTGACTTCGTGTTGCTCGCGCAGCAGCACCACGGCCAGTACCACCGCATAGACCGGCTCCAGGTTGGTCACCAGCTGCACCGTGTAGGCGCTCAGGTGGCGCAGCGCGACCAGGGCCAGGGCGAACGGCAGCAGCGTGCAGAACCCGGCCAGCACCAGCAGCAGGATGCCGTCGTGCAGATTCGGGACCACCCACAGCGGGCTGGCCAGCGCCGGCAGCAGATAGGGCATCAGCGGCGCCAGCAGGGTCAGGGTGAGGGTGCCGGCACCCAGCTCCAGCGCGGTGACCGTGAGCGGATCGGCATGGCTGACCATGCGCTTGTTGAGCGAACCGAACACCGCCACCAGCAGCGCCGAGATCGCGCCGATCAACACACCCAGGCGCATGCCATCGGGCACGCCACCGACCACCAGCGCAACACCCGGCAGCACCGCCAGGCCGAACGCCAGCTCACGCAGCTGGAACGGCCGCTTGGCCACCCACGGCTCGATGATCGAGGTGAACACCGGCGCCAGTGCGATGCAGGTGGCAGCCACCGAGGCATTGGCCAGCTTCACCGCGCCGTAGAACGTCAGCCAGTGCAGGGCGACCAGCGCGCCGATGCCGGCGTAGCCTGCCACCAGCCGCAGGGGCAGGGTGCGCAACCCGCGCCAGACCCGCGGCAGCAGCGCCAGCATCGCCGTCACCAGCAGCATGCGCCACCACACCAGCGGCAATGCGGGCAGGGTGATCAGCTTGCCGAGGATGGCGGTGACGCCCCACAGCAGGACACAGAAATGGATCTGCCACAGCGCTTTGCGGGTGTCGGGTGTGCTCATCGGCCTATTGTGAGGCAATCGTACGGTCGCCGGCGACGCCTGTGGCATGCTCGCGGAAACTCCTCAGGGGAACCCTGCAATGGCTGCCAACCGCTCCGCCCTGCGTGCATGGGCAGCACTGACTGCACTGGTGGCCGCCACCGCGTTGCTGCTGCAATACCTGTTGCTGCTACGCGGCCCCGGGGCGGCTGCCGGGGTCGGCATGGCGACACTGCGCTTCGTTGGTTACTTCACGATTCTCAGCAACCTGGCGGTGTGCCTGGGATGCGTCAGGCTGATCCGTGCGGGTGTGCTGGACACGACTGTCGCCGCGGTGATCGCGTTGTGCATCGGGGTGACCGCGTGCATCTACATGCTGGCGTTGCAGGGGCTGTGGCAGCCCACCGGGCTGCAATGGTGGGTCGATGCCGGCCTGCACTACGCTGTGCCGGCGCTGTACCTGCTGGGGTGGTGGTGGCTGCTGCCGCATGGGGCGCTGCGCTGGCGCGCGCTGGGCGGCGTGCTGCTGGTACCGCTGGTCTACCTTGGCTGGGCGATGCTGGTCGCTGCAATGACCGGACAGGCGCCGTATCCATTCCTCGAACTGCAACGCCTGGGGCTGGCGGCCTTCCTGCTCAACGTGCTGCGCGTTGCGGGCGTGTTCGTGGTGGGGTGGACCCTGCTGTGGGGGCTGGACCGCTGGCGCCGTCGATGAGGCGCTGCAGGGCCATCGCTGCGGCCGGGTTGCGGGCCTTGCCGGCACCGATGCACAGCAGGTAGACCTCGCGCGGGGTTTCCGGGGCGGACCCGGCCAGGCAGGGCAGGTCGTCCACCGGCTCGCCGCGTGACCAGCGTCGCGCGCGTTCAGCCCAGCGCTGCTGCACGGGTGCAGGCAGGCCCTCGTTCAAGCGGGCCTGGCTGCGCTTGATCCGCGCGTAGACCAAGCCCGCACTGACATCGCCATGCAATGGCGCCTCGTCGCTGTCCTCGATCACCAGCGCCACGCCGTGGCGGCGCGCGGCGGCGACCAGTGCCGGTCCATGTGCTTCGGCGTTGCGCACTTCCAGAGCGTGCTGCAACGGCACGCCCTCGAGCTGCTTCGGCAGCTGCGCCATCAGCGCTTCCAATGCATCGGCGTCGGCCGGATGGTGCGGATCGAACTGCCACAGCAGCGGGCCGAGCCGGTCACCGAGCGCAAGTGCCGCCTGCAGGAATGGCGTGGCCGCTTCCACGGTGCTGGCCAGGTCGCGGCGCTGCACCAGGTAGCGTGGCGCCTTCATCGAGAAACGGAAGCCTTCCGGCGTCTGCGCGGCCCACTGCGCGCACTGGGCCGCAGTCGGTGTGCGGTAGAAGGTGCCGTTGATCTCGATGCAGCGCAGGGCGCGGCTGGCATGGGCCAGTTCCTCGCGCTGCGGCAGTCCCACCGGATAGAACATGCCGCCGCGCCACTCGGGAAACACCCAGCCGCCAATACCGCAGCGGATCGCCATCTGGCCGGCGGCGGCAGCGTTCACTGGCTGTGGTCCTCGCGCCAGGGGTCGTAGCTGCCGAACCACCACAGGTAGCCTTCAGGATCGGCACAGGCATAGCCGCGGCCGCCGTAGTCCTGGTCGGCAATGTCGATGACGATGCGTGCCCCAGCCGCCTTGGCCCGCGCATAGTGCGCATCGACATCGGTGACGATCACGCAGGCGCTCTGGGTCTGGCGGCCGCCGACTTCTCCGGGCAGGACCGCGTGTTCACTCCACGCGCTCTGGTTGTTGGCCGAGCCGAGCATGATCATGCCGTTGCCGAAGGTGAGCTGGGCATGGAAAACCGTATCGCCATCGGCATACACGGCCTGGGCATGGAAGCCGAAGGCCCGCTGCAGCCAGTCGATGGCGGCCAGCGCGTCGCGGTAGCGCAGGCACGGAATGATGGTGGAGCCGTTGCTTGGTTGGCCATTCGCGCCCATGACACCCCTCCTATGGCACGGGGCAGGGTGCATCGGCGACCGTTACCATCCTGCGAAACCCCGGTGACGGCCTGCACATGGCCGCTACCCCTGTTCGGAGATGGTGCTGGATGAAAACCTGGATCGGAGGAGCCGTGCTGCTGGCGTGCACGACCATGGCCAATGCGGCGACCCCGCAGCAGCTGCAGGACCTGGATGCGACCGTCGAGCGCGTGCGCACGCAGTTCGACGTGCCCGGCATCGCCGTGGCCGTAGTCAAGGATGGCCAGGTGGTGCTCGAACGTGGCTGGGGCGTGCGCGAGCAGGGCAAGCCGGAACCGGTGCAGGCCGACACCCTGTTTGCCATCGCTTCCAATACCAAGGCGTTCACCGCCACCTCGCTGAACCTGCTGGCCGAGGACGGCAAGCTGAAGATGGATGACAAGGTGATCGATCACCTGCCGTCGTTCCGCATGTCCGATCCGTTCGTGACCGGGCAGATGACGATCCGCGACCTGCTGTCGCATCGCAGCGGGCTGAGCCTGGGCGCCGGTGACCTGCTGTTCTGGCCGGCCACCTCCTACAGCAACGCCGAAGTGGTGGAGCGACTGGGCAGGGTGCCGCTGAAGGGCGGCTTCCGCGAGAGCTATGCCTACGACAACATCCTGTACGCGGTCGCCCAACAGGTGATCGAGCGCGTGTCCGGCATGAGCTACCAGCAGTTCCTGCAGACGCGCATCTTCGACAAGGTGGGGATGGCCGGCACGCGCTACAACGCCGACCACCTGAAGCCAGGTGACAAGGCGGCGGTCGGCCACGCCAAGTACGATTTCAAGGACCTGCGCACCGTTGCACCGCTGACCTGGTCGAACAATGCCGGCGCCGGTGGCATCTATTCCAGCGCGCACGACATGGCGCGCTGGATGCAGGTGCAGCTGGCCGGAGGCAAGCTCGCCGATGGCACGGTGCTGTTCAGTGAAAAGAGCCAGCAGCAGATGTGGCGGATGATCACCCCGCAGTCGATCCCGGCGCCGAGCGTGCCGGAGCTGGCACCGGCGCGGGCCAACTTCGCCGGCTATGGCGAAGGCTGGAGCCTGAGCGACTATCGCGGGCAGAAGCTGGTCTGGCACACCGGTGGCTGGCCGGGCATGGTCTCGCGGTTGACCCTGGTGCCCGGCGAGAAGCTGGGCGTGGTGGTGCTGACCAACCAGGAAGTGGGCGCGGCGTTCAATGCGATCACCCTGAGCGTGCTTGACGCTTACCTGAGCGGAGAAAAGCACGATTGGGTGGACGCCTATGCCAAGGCCGTGGCCAAGGGCCAGGACAAGGCCGACGAGGCCTGGGCCAAGCACCAGAGCGCACGCGACAAGGGCAGCAGGCCATCGCTGGCGCTGGCCGGCTACGCCGGCAGCTTCCGTGACCGCTGGTATGGCGACATGCAGATCAGCGTCGAAGGCAAGGGCCTGCGCCTGCGCTTTGCGAAGACCGCGCAGCTGAGCGGGCGCCTGGAGCACTGGCAGCACGACACCTTCATCGTGCGTTGGGACGACCGTTCGCTCAACGCCGATGCGTTCGTGAACTTCAGCCTGGACCCGGATGGCAAGGTGCGCGAGGTGCGCATGCAGCCGATTTCCGACCTGACCGATTTCAGTTTCGATTTCCAGGACCTGCTGTTCACCCCGGCAACGTAACCCGATGCGGCCCACATGATCGGTAGCGCCGGG
>NZ_KV791322.1:0-13548 GCF_001807895.1 Stenotrophomonas sp. HMSC10F07 | reverse complement strand
CATGCCCGGCGAGCGCGCAGCGCGGTTGCAGGGGGAATCGCCGGGCATGGCCCGGCGCTACCAGAACCGGGGCATCGTCGGCCGGCGTACACATCCGGCGTGGGATACTCCGCCGGCTATTGATGGCGAGGGAATGCGATGTTCCGTTGGTTTGAATCCCTGATCCCGGTTTTCCCGCCCGTGGATGGGCGCATGCCACCGCGCAAGGTGCTGCCGTTCTACCTGCACTACCTGCGCCCGATCTGGCCGGTGCTGCTGGCGACCCTGATTGCCGGCCTGCTGCTGGCGCTGGTGGAAGTGGCCATGTTCGACTACCTGGGCCGCATCGTCGACATGGTCGCCGAGCAGCCCGGTGCCGATTTCTTCAAGCGCCATGCCAATGAACTGGGCTGGATGCTGTTCATCACGGTCATCGCGCGGCCGATCCTGGTGGGCCTGCACAACCTGCTGGTCAACCAGGCGATCGTGCCCGGCCTGAGCAACCGCTCGCGCTGGCTGATGCACAACTACGTGGTGCGGCAGAGCCTGAGCTTCTTCCAGAACGACTTCGCCGGCAGCGTCGCCAACCGGGTGATGCAGACCGGTACCTCGCTGCGCGAGTCGGCGGTACAGATGGTCGATTCGCTCTGGTACATCGTGGTCTATACCGGCACGGCGCTGTACCTGTTCGCGCAGGCGGACTGGCGGTTGATGGTGCCGCTGGTCCTGTGGCTGCTGGCCTACGCGGTGATCATGGTCTACTTCGTGCCGCGCGCGAAGGAACGGGCCTGGATTGCGTCCGAAGCGCGCTCCAAGGCGATGGGCCGCATCGTCGATGGCTACACCAACATTCCCACGCTGAAACTGTTCGCCCATGGCGGGCGCGAACAGGCCTACGT
The DNA here is from genome assembly GCF_001807895.1 of Stenotrophomonas sp. HMSC10F07. Taxonomy (NCBI): domain Bacteria; kingdom Pseudomonadati; phylum Pseudomonadota; class Gammaproteobacteria; order Lysobacterales; family Lysobacteraceae; genus Stenotrophomonas; species Stenotrophomonas sp. HMSC10F07. The sequence goes on along the minus strand of NZ_KV791322.1, from coordinate 12,670 downwards.
GGCCGAGTCGATCCAGGAACTGGCGGTCAAGCACCGCGCGCAGACCCGGGTAACCACCGGCATGGACCTGACCATCGCCATCGTCAACGGTTTCCTGATTGCCGGCACCTGTGGGCTCGCGCTGTGGCTGTGGAATGGCGGCCATATCACCGTGGGCGCGATCACGCTGGCGACCGGCCTGGTGATCCGCATCCACAACATGTCCGGCTGGATCATGTGGACCATCAACGGCATCTTCGAGGACATCGGCACGGTGCAGGATGGCATCACCACCATCGCCCAGCCGCTGACCGTGCAGGACCGCGAGGATGCGGTGCCGTTGCAGGTGACCCGTGGCGGTGTGCACTTCCAGGACATCCACTTCCATTACGGCAAGAAGGGCGGTGTGATCGCTGGCCTCGACCTGGTGGTGAAGCCGGGCGAGAAGATCGGCCTGGTCGGTCCTTCCGGTGCCGGCAAGTCGACCCTGGTGAACGTGCTGCTGCGCCTGTACGACCTGGAAAGCGGCCGCATCCTGATCGACGGCCAGGACATTGCGTACGTCACCCAGGAAAGCCTGCGCCAGCAGATCGGCGTGGTCACCCAGGACACCTCGCTGCTGCATCGCTCGATCCGCGACAACCTGCTGTACGGCCGCCCGGATGCGACCGAGGAGCAGCTGCGTGCAGCCGTAGCCAAAGCACGTGCCGAAGCCTTCATCGATACGCTGGTGGACGGGCAGGGGCGTCGTGGCTACGACGCACACGTCGGCGAGCGCGGCGTGAAGCTGTCCGGTGGCCAGCGCCAGCGCATCGCCATTGCCCGCGTGCTGCTGAAGGACGCGCCGATCCTGGTGCTGGACGAAGCGACCTCGGCGCTGGACTCGGAAGTGGAAGCGGCGATCCAGGACAGCCTGGATGAGCTGATGGGCGACAAGACGGTGATCGCGATCGCGCACCGGCTCTCGACCATCGCGCGCATGGACCGGCTGGTGGTGATGGACCAGGGCCGCATCGTCGAGACCGGCAGCCATGCCGAACTGATTGCGGCCGGTGGCCTGTACGCGCGCCTGTGGGCGCGGCAGACCGGTGGTTTCGTGGCTGCCGATCAGTAACACCGATGGGTGTGTATCGCCCGGTGTCACAGTCCACTTCCATGGGGCTGGCTGAACATCAGTTCACGCCGGTCGTGTGGCTTGGAAGTAGTGGCTGATCGCCAACGATTGCTCCGGCATCGGAAGTGTATCCTTCTTCCATAAGCACGGCGGCCATGCCTTTTGAATGAAGAAGGTCCTCCAATGGCAGGGTGGTGAAAACGGTGTTGTGGCGGGAAGTGGTGGAGCGAAGCTCGTCGAGCCAGTGAGTTCCGCTCTCGACATCAAGGTTCAGGTTCATCGCGTTGGCGATTGCATCATTGGTCAGGCGGACCCAACACCGAGAGGGTGATGATGGAGCGTGCAGAAGTACGTCTGCTTCAATGTCTCCATCCGCCCATGCACGACCGATTTCGTCGACCCTATCGAGCCAAGGCTGCAGGCTTGAAGTGGCATCTGCGAAACACCTGCGGTCGAGCGCAGGATCAATGTGGAAATTCTGAATCGTCTGTCTGGCGGCCTCTACCGGCACAGAGAAGCGAGCGTCGACGATAGGCTTCCGGTGCCTTCGGGCTGTCCGGAGGATAGCCTTGGAAAGATGGCTGCCGGTGCTGATTTCGCTGGCCCTCAGTGCGGTGTCATGAGCCTTCCAGGCCGCGTACATCGGGCGCATTCTCTCAATGCTGGCGTCGCGCAGATTGTAGCGATGCTTGAGCTCGTTCCATCTCGCATACTCGGCGCCCGTAAGTGCGTCACGCAGCGTTCTGTCGCCCTCGAGGAACTTGAGTTTGCGGATGGAGGGCCACAGCAAGAGGCCGCCAAAGAATCCGCCATCGTGTTCGATTGTCACCCCTGGCGAGCTTAGAACCACGTCAGATGCTGAAATTGCGGCCTCCACGCTGCGGGTATCTATGAATAGGCCCTTCCTGAGAGGTTGAACCGTGCCCAGGACCAGCACGGTTGAATATCCCTTCGTGAACTTCCAGATGCGTGGCCCTGGCCTTGGAGGGGTCGCATGGACGGTGCGAAGGGGAGTAATGCTGGGCTCTTCTTCATCTCTGGCGTATCCATCGGCGGAAGAAAGCGCAATGAGAACAAGGCCTATCAAGCCGATTGACGAGGTGCGTAGTCCATCCATGTTCAATCCAGGCATGCTGTGAACATGGGGCGCGGATGGGTTCGCTGGTCTTTCGAAAACGTGCTCCATGCCGCATCAACTGTGTCGGGGTGAAAGTGCGGGAACCTCGATCTCTGCAGGAGATGCTGTCGGATGTACTGCCAATAGATGATCTGAGGACCCATCTCGCGTTCTAGAAAGCGGAAAATCTCCAATGTGGTCCAGTAGTCAGAAACGTCTGATGGAACCGGCGCTGGCGTGTGGCTCGGATTGATCAGGTCTCCGAGAACAGCGGTTGCCTGAAAATCGTGGTCAACGAGGGATACGACCGGCAGGATGCAACTCCCGGTTCTTCGCGCCATAGCGGCGGTGCCTAGCATGACGTCCAGGCGACGGCCAAGAAATGGAATACAAAAGGCTTCTTCGCGCAGGCGGTGAACGTCGGGCATCATGATGACAGCTGCCCCGCTCTTCAGGGCGCGAAGTGCTGTAGCGATTCCTTTTGCATTCGAGTGGACAATGCCAGCGCGACATCCGGCGCGATCGAACAGTCGTCGATAGAGATCGTCGAATAGCTCGTTGCCGGAGTGGTTAGTTGGATCACCGTATAAGATGTGAACATCACGATGGTGGCGAATGCTCTCCATCAGGCGGATGGCAGACAGGATGTAGTGGCCATGATGCGGAAGTGCGATCACAACTCCTCCGTCGCTCGGGAGCCTTTCATTGATTGACGAATAGTCGGAGCGATCTATGCAACGGATGGCTTCGAGAAGTGAATGGCGGTCAAGCCGTGCCAGTTGGGAGCTGATGGTGCTTTTCTGTTGATACCATCGATAGTATGAGTCCAGATCGAGTCCGCTCATTCTGCATGCCGAGTGGATAGCAACCCTTTCGCTGTCGGAGAGATGCAGGCCAAGCTGCTGCTCTGTCTGGATATCGTGTCGAATGGTCAGAATAGGGGCGTACTGATCAATCCCACAAGCCTGGCTGTTGCGCATCGCCGGGTTCCTTTCGTGGTTCGGATGCACGGTAAAAACTCTTCAGTTCTCCGTGGATCTGGTCAAATTTCATGGGATTGAAGTCTGGATGCTTCCAGTACATGTGCATCATGGCGGAGTGGAAAAGGCGCTGGCGGATTCTGCTTTCGGAAAGTCGTGTGCCCGGCTGCCGCTGGATCTGTGCTGCTTCTGCGAGCCAGTTGCTGCCTATTCGGCGATTGGCATCCAGATGGTCCGAAAGGACGCGCAGCACCGAAACAAGAGGGGAACCGGGAGGCAACGTTATTGCGCCTTCATGCGTGCATGCCATGAGGCGAACTCCGTGAAGGTTGTTCAGAATTGCCTCGACCAAGGATAGGAAGCGCTGCTGACCTTGGTGTGATGTCAGGACAGGCGCGTCAACGCTGGTTGTAAGTTGGTCGCTGAACACAACGAAGATGTGGCGTCCCGGTTTGCGCTCGAGCTTGTGAAGAGCCTCGGATGGCGCTATCGAGTATGTCGAGTCAGCACCAATGATCCCGGTGACCATTCCTCTTTTTGATAGGTCCATGGCACGGTCAATGTTGGAACGGGTCGTCGCCACAATGATGGCGGTCGACGATGTGCTATCCGTTGGGTACGGGAATGTCGCATCGCATGGGATATCGGGCTGCTGGAGTGTTGATGCTTTGGTGCTCATTTTATTTCAGCTGCGTGTGATCTTGAGCCTGAATCCGGCAGGTTGGGTTGATGGCACACGTACGAGCCGTGTGCCATCACCTTCCTTATCGCGGATCTTCGTAATTGTTGGACCCGCAGCAGTCGCTGCTGAATGCCGCAACTTTGATGTCGTCAACTTCGTCCTCAAAGATGGTGTCCAGCGCGTTTGCGTTTGCGCTGGAGAATTTCATCCACGTTGCGACGGTTCTCGGATCCGAGAGGGTCGCGGATACATTCATGACGTAGTTCCTTTGTCGAAAATAAGTGGAAGACCGGGAGCTATTTCTCGGTCGGCATCAAGAATGTGCCGTACGCGTGGCGCTTGGCTGTCGGTAACCGCAGTCCTGTGCCGTAGGACTTTCACTCGGAACTTCGTGTGGGCCAAGCAGATGATCTGCTGCTCGACGTTTCGAACCCGTTGATTGATCAATGCCGGGGGCCGATCTGGACACAGGTAGAGGCGGGGCATGGCGTGTAGTCGTCAGATTCGCGCAACGTTTGGTGATGCTTGCGACCGGAAGTAGTCGGAGGTGCTGGAACCTGGTGCGCCCGGATACTGGGGGCACGGTGGGCTTTTCACGACAAAAGACCTCTGCGTGCGGTTGAAGTCGGAACAGATCGACTCTCTTGAAGCTGCCGCTCGGCGGCATTGGCTGGCGGCTGTTCATCGCCATGGAGGTGCACAATGCAGGGTTGCATCCGCAGGGTCTGCGATACCCTTCGCACCGGAGCAGTGGATAATGCAGGCTCATCCGCTCCAGGTCACCGCAATGTATTTCCGCCTATTGCGTCGTCTACCGCTGGTGATGATGCTGGTCATGGCTGCACCGGGCATGGCAGCGAGTGGAGCGGCGGACGGTGTAGGTAATGAACAGCTCGAGCAGGTCGTCCTGCTCAGCCGCCACAACCTGCGCGCGCCGGTGGTCGCGTCGGGCGCCCTGGCCCATGCCACGCCAGAGCACTGGACACCCTGGGACGTAAGCCCCGGCGAGCTGACCACCAAGGGCGGCGTGCTGGAGGTCTACATGGGCCGCTACATCGGCCAGTGGCTGCGCCAGGCGCAGCTGCTGCCGGGGTCGGGTTGCCCGCAGCGGGCCGACTTTCACGCCCATGCCAACAGCCTGCAGCGCACCCAGGCGACCGCGCAGTTCTTCGTTGCCGGCGCGTTCCCGGGTTGTCATGTGGAGGTCGAGCAGCGCAGGGCGCTGGGCACGATGGATCCGTTGTTCAATCCGGTGATCCACCGTGACGATGCGGACTTCCGCGCCCGCGCGCTGGCGGCAATGCAGAACGCGCTGGCGGCAGCGGATCTGGCCCCGGCACTTTCCGTGGTGGAGGAAATCACCCGTTACCCGCAGTCGGCGGCCTGTGCGGGGCGCAGCGACTGTCATCTGGTGCCGGCCGATACCTCTTTCAGTGCGGAGCCGGGCAAGGAGCCTCGCGCCTCCGGTTCACTGGCACTGGCCAGCGGGCTGGTTGATGCCCTGTTGATGGAGCATTACCAGGGCAGTGGCATGCGCCGCGACGGTTGGGGGAGATTGAACACCCGGGCCCAATGGCAGGCGCTGGCGCAGATCCGCAACCTCTACCAGGACATCCTGTTCGGCACCGCCGAGGTGGCGCAGGATGTCGCCGGACCGCTGCTGACCCACGTCAATGCGTTGTTCGCTGATCCGGCGTCACCGAAGGTGACCCTGCTGGTCGGCCATGACTCCAACATCGGTTCCGTGCTGGCGGCGCTGGGCATCACCGACTACACGTTGCCGGGCCAGTACGAGAAGACGCCGATCGGTGGCCTGCTGCAGTTCGAGCGCTGGCGTGACCGCCAGACGGGTGGCGAGCGGTTTCGCCTGGCCTACGTCTACCCGACCACCGCACAGCTGCGTGGCGCACAGCCGCTGACCGAGGCGCAGCCGCCGGGCCATGTCGCGTTGCGGGTGCCGGGCTGCGCGGCGCAGGGCTGCACCATCGCGGAATTCCAGCGTCTGCTGCAACCGGCAGCCCGCTGAGGCGCGTCACCAGCGCAGGGGCGTGCGCACGATGCCGTGCGTGGCCATCAGGGTAAGGTCACCGCCCAAGCGCGGCGAATGGAACGGTCCGCGTGCATGCGCGGCATCGAACAGGCCGCCATCGGGTGAGCGCAACCGGTAGAACTCGACCCATCCGCTGGCCTGCAGGGGCAGTTGTGCAACACCGGTCTGCTGGTTGAACCACGCTGGGTCCTTGCTGCCTTCGATGACGCGACGCGCCAGGCGGTCGATGGCGTGATCGCGTCTGGCGTACCAGTCCTGACCGCGCAGCCGCGCCAGCTCCGCCATCATCACCAGCGGCGTCAGCGCGTAGTCGTGGTAGTGCAGGGCACGTTGCCCGCGCGCCATTTCCAGCGGCAGGCTGCCATCGTCCTGGATGTCATCGATGCCCTTCTGGAAGGCTGCATGACCAGCCTGCCACAGGGTCTGGTCATCGGTGACCAGGCCGGTGGCCAGCACGCCCAGGCCGCTCCAGTAGTAGTGATTGTTACGGCGCCGTTTCGGGTTGTCCCAGTAGGCCAGGTTGGCCCTTGCCAGCTGCTGCAGCCACGGATCGATGCGCGCGCGCTGCTGCGGGTCGGCCTGGTCATGCACTTTCAGGTAGGCCATGGCCACCGCATCGAGCATCCACTGCCGCATGTAGAACGACTGATCGTTGTTGACCCGGATCATCTGCCCGAGCATGGCGCCTTCGTCGGCCCACGCACCCAGCCAGTTCAACGTGCACTGCGCCGCTGCCGGGTCACCGCTGCGCAGATAGTCGTCGCTCATGTGCGCCACGTCGGCGGCATAGCGGTCCAGCGGCGCGGTGGCATCCTTGTTCTGCTGGTGCAGTGCCGGGTCGATCACCGAGCCGGCCTTGTCGGTGTAGTAGCCCAGGGCACGGATGTCGGGCTGGCCAGCGGGTGGCGCAGGGCACGCAGCAAAGGTACAGGCGCTGGCCAGCAGTGCGGGCAGCAGTGCAAGGCGGAGCAGAGGGAGAGACATGGATGCCGGTGGAAGGGGGAACCCGGCGAACGATGCGCCTGGCTCCGTTGCCGGCATGTGATGCGGCGATGGCGTGGCGATCCTGTGCAAACGGAACGGCCCGGGTTTGCCCGGGCCGCTCTCGTTCAACTCACACCTGCGCGATCACTCGATCGGCTGGTCCAGCATCAGCTGGCGGGCGAAACGCACCGGCGGTGCGCCGTAGGACAGCACCTGGTCGTGGTACGCCTTCAGGTTGAACTTGTCGCCCAGCTTTTCCTGCACTGCCTTGCGGGTGTCGAAGTGTTCCTGCGCACCGACGAAGTAGGTCGGCAGCTGTGCCGACGTCAGCTGTGCGCGCACCCACTTGCCCGCTGCCTCGCTCTCCTGCTGGAACGCATCGTGGGTCATCAGGTGCATCGCCTTTTCGCGATCCCAGTTGTCCACGTGCACGCCCTGGTCGAGGATCGCGTTGGAGATGGTGCGCAGGTAGAACTTCAGCTGCACCAGGTGGAACAGCGGATCGTTGTTGAGGTAACCCTGCTCCTGCATCATGCGCTCGGTGTAGACCGCCCAGCCTTCGGCGAACAGGCCCGAACGCAGCACCGCACGCAGGGGCGAGGGGAACTTGGCCGAGTGCCAGCCTTCCAGGTAATGGCCCGGAGTACCTTCATGGATGCTGAGCAGGTGGATCATGCGCGAGTTGTACTCACGCAGGAACGAGTCGACCTGCTTCTCGTTCCAGTCGTCCGGAATCGGCGACACGGCGTAGAAGGTCTTCAGGTTCTTGTCCAGCGGGCCCGGCGAATCGCAGTAGGCCACGGCCACGCCACGCTGGAATTCCGGCATCAGGATGATGTCCACCGGCGCATCGGGCAGCGTCATCAGATCGTGCTCGCGCACGAACGCGGTGGACTGCTCCAGCGCGGCCTTGGCATCGTCAACCACCTTGTCGCGTGCCGGCTTGTCGGCGTAGGCCAGTTCCAGCGCGGCCTCGATCGCCTTCTGCTGCTGCTCGTCGGTCGGCTGGGCCGGCATCTCAGGTGCACCCGGCTTGTCCTTCAGCACGGTCTGCGCGATGCCGTACATGTCCTCGCGCACGCGCTTGAGTTCGGCGCGCGCACGCTCACCGATCTCCTGGCGCGACAGCGAGGAGCTCAGCGCGAATTTCAGCTTCTGGTCGTATTTTTCCGCACCGATGCGGAAGTCGCCCTTGGCGTTTGGTACCAGGGTCTTGTCCAGCCAGGTCTGCTGCTCGTCCACGGCCTTCTTCAGGCCGTCGATGGCCGCTTGCAGACGCTGCTGGTCGGCCTGCGGCAGTTCGCCGATGTGCGGGGTGATGAAGGTATCGACGATGCTGAGGATGCCCTTGTTCTGCTTGGCAACGGTCTCGGCGTGGATCTTCGGCACGCGGGCCGGGTCCAGGTTCTCGCGGGCCTGGGCGAAGATCGCCGGCAGCTTCTCCATGCGCGCGGTGGCCGCCTTCAGGCGCTCCGGCAGCGGTGCGAACTCGCGCGCCATCAGGCCGTAGATCGCGCTGCCGGCGATGCCGTTGTACAGCTGCGGGTCCCACTTGCCGGACTGCAGCACTTCGGCGTTCCAGATTTCCGACTGCAGCTGGTTGCGCAGGATCGCTGCGTCCACCTGGTTCTCACGGCCCAGCTTGGCCACCTCGATCTTGTCCAGCTCGCCCAGCAGCGCCTTGTAGGCGGCCACGGTCTTCTGCTGGCCGGCGGCACTCAGGTCGTCCAGCTCGCTGTCGTAGCGGTGGTCACCGATCTGGGTGGCGCTGACTGGCGACAGCTGCATCCAGGTGTCCAGCGCGCGCTTGGACAGATCGGCGAAGGCCGCGTCGACCGCCGCGTCACCGGCCTGCTGGCTGGCGGCCGGGGTGGAAGCATTGGTCGGGGCGTCGGCCGGCTGGCAACCGGCCAGCGCGGCGACCAGGGCGAGGGCAAGAAGATGCGGGCGCATCGGCATTCCTGTACGGGGTCAAACCCTGAGCATAGGGCCCCGTCGCTGCTTTGTCCCCGTGCCATAGGATTACCATGGGCGGATTCAAGGACCCTCCAAAGGAGCGCAGGACATGGAATACCAAGGAAGCTGTCATTGCGGCAGGATCGCATTCACCGTACAGGCCGAGGCGCCGATCAGCGACGTCATCGACTGCAACTGTTCGATGTGCCGGCGTCGCGGCAGCCTGCTGTGGTTCGCCCCGCGTGCGGCGTTCCAGCTGGCCACCGATCCGGCTGACGTGGCCACCTACCACTTCAACAAGGCCCACATCGACCACCACCACTGCCGCCAGTGTGGTATCGCTCCCTACAGCGAAGCGGTCGACCCTCGCACCGGCACACCGATGGTGGCGGTGAACGTGCGCTGCGTGCCGCAGGTGGATCTGGCTGGCCTTTCGGTGACCTCCTACGACGGAGCGGCACTGTGAGGCCGGTGCGAGCGTGGACGCGCAGGGCGGCACTGCCGGTACTGCTGCTGGCGCTGGGCGCCTGCGCCAAGCAGGGCGACATGGTGGGGGATGCGGGCGCCACGGCCGCGGAGGCGGCCATCGCTTCGCCGGAAGGCGCCTTCCTGGCCTACGAACATGACGTGCAGGTGCAGCTGGAAGCGGCGCAGATCGCACCGCGCATCCAGCAGATCGCTCAGGCCTGCCAGAGCGCGAAGTTCGGTGACTGTGCAGTGTTGCAGGTCGAGCAGCACGGCGGCGAGCAGCCCAGCGGTGAAGTGAAGGTGCGCATCGCCCCGAAGGGCACCGAGCCGCTGATCGCGATGGCTGGTGAAGGCGGCAAGCTGCAGTCCCGCAATACGCGCGCCGAGGATCTCGCGCAGGCGGTGGCCGACACGGCATTGACCAAGGCGCGGCTTGAAAAGGAGCACGCCCGCCTGCTGTCCTACCAGGACCGCAAGGACCTGAAGGTCGAAGACCTGATGGCGATCACCACGCGCCTGTCGGAGATCGAGGCGGGTGTCGAGCAGGCCAACAAGGACGCCGCGCAGCAGCGTCGGCGCATCGATACCCAGCTGGTGGCGATCCACTTCGACACCACCTCTGGCCAGCGCAGCCGCAGCGAGATCGGCGAGGCGCTGAGCGAGTCGGGCAGCATCCTCAGCACCAGCATTGCGTTCCTGATCCGCGCTGCTGCCGCGCTGCTGCCGGTGGCGGTGCTGGCCTTGATCGGGGCCTGGGGTGTGCGGGCATGGTGGCGTCGCCGCCGTCGCAAGCTACCGCCCAACCCCTGAGGTGAAGGCCGATGCCGGCCGTCAGCCGGCATCAGCCCTCGTCGGTCTCGTACTCGACGAACACATCGAGCTCCAGCGCCAGTTCCTGCACCGCATCGCGCACCTTCTGCGCGGTGCTTTCATTGCCGACTTCCACTTCCAGTTCGTGGATGCCCGGGCCGATGTCATCGGACAGCCCGGCCGAACTGGAATCGTCATCGTCCATGTGCGGCATCAGGTCGTCGGTTTCTTCGACATGTTCGATGCCGTCCAGGCCGAGCAGCAGGTCGCTGATGGCGCGGGCGTCGTCTTCGGTTCCGGTGATGCGCAGTCGCAGCATGGCCATGGCATAGGTACGTTGTGGGTTCGCCAGCAGCCTAGCCAGCGTGAGGCAAAGAACGGGTGAGGGCGCAGTCAGGCGTGCGTTGCCGGCCGCCCGAGCAGGCTGTCCGGCAATGCCGGAATCGGCGTGCGCTCGTCCTGCGCCTGTTCCAGCAACCAGTCGATGAACAGGCGCGCGGCCGGGCTCGGCGGTTGCCCTTCTGCGTGCACCACGTGATAGGCATAGCGCGCCTTCAATGCCGGGCCGGGCAGGCGTACCACCTCGTAGCGCTGCAGGTAGGGCTGGGCGATGTGGGTGCGCGCCAGCACCGCGCCCATGCCATACACCGCTGCACGCATCGCGTCGGTGCTGTCGGCAAAGGTGTGCATCGGCGGCATCGGCGACGGCGGGCGCGCGCCGGCGTGGCGGAACCAGTCGCGCCAGCCCTGCGGCGACAGGTCGGTCAGCAGCGGCAGCTCGGCGATGCGCGCCGGATCGACCAGCGTTTCGACCCCGGCCAGTGCCGGTGAGGCCACCGGGAACAGGTAGTCATCCATCAGGTGCTGCGCACGCAGGCCCGGCCATTGGCCCAGCCCGTAGCGGATGCCGACTTCCGGTCCGTTGTCGTCATAGCGATCCAGCCCGCTGCCGGTGTGCAGCTCGATGCGGATGTGTGGATAGGCCTGGGTGAAGCGTGGCAGTCGCGGCAGCAGCCAGCAGTACGAGAGCGAGCGCAGCGTGGTGATCCGCAGCGGCACGCTGTCGGCATCCGGTTGCAGGTGATGGGCCACCGCCGCGACATCGGTGAAGGCGGCGCTGGCGGCGTCGGCCAGCTGCCGGCCCTCGGCGGTCAGGCGCACGCCGCGGGCGTGGCGCAGGAACAGGCGAACTTCAAGTACTTCTTCCAGGCGGCGCACGTGGTGACTGACCGCGCTGGCGGTCAGGTGCAGCTCCTGCGCGGCCTGGGCGAAATTCTGGTGGCGTGCGGCGACCGCGAACACGGCCAGTGCGGGGAGCAGGGAAGGACGGAGCAGCATGTCGAGCCTCAAACCATATTTGTGGCTGACAGCGATACTACGCGCTTGTGCGGCGGGCGTCTGCGCCTGATCCTGTCTGCCTTGGCGAGGAACAGGCGATGGACGGAGGCAGGACATGAATGCGATCCCACAGGCGGCCGAGCGCGACTGGCGCACGCCGCTGGAATTGACCCTGCTGGGCGCCATCTGGGGCTGCTCGTTCCTGTTCATGCGGGTGGCGGTGCCGTCGTTCGGCCCATTCGCGTTGGTCGAGGTACGGCTGGTGCTGGGGGCGCTGGTGCTGCTGCCGTTCCTGTGGCGCGCCCGCGCGCAGTTCCCGCCGCGCCGCTGGCTGTGGTTGGCACCGATCGGCCTGATCAACTCAGCGCTGCCGTTTGTGCTGTTTGCCTACGCCGCCGAGCAGGCGCCGGCCGCGATCGGTGCGATCTGCAATGCGATGACGGTGCTGTTCGCCGCGCTGATCGCGTTCCTGTTCTTCGGCGAGAAGATCGGCATGCGTCGTGCCGGGGCGCTGCTGGTCGGCTTCGCCGGCGTGGTGGTGCTGGCCACGGCCAAGGTCTCCGGCCTGAGCATCGGCACCGCAGTGCTGGCCGGTGCGGCGGCATCGCTGCTGTACGGCCTGGGCGTGAACCTGGTGAAGCGGCACATGACCGGGTTGCCGTCGGCCGCCGCCGCGGCGGCAACGCTGTCGTGCGCCTCGCTGTGGATGCTGCCGATGGCGGTCAGCCACTGGCCGCAGGCGGCGATTCCGTTGAAGGCCTGGGGCGCGGCGATCGCATTGGGCGTGGCCTGTACCGGGCTGGCGTTCCTGATGTTCTATCGCCTGATCGGTCGTATCGGCCCGTCGCGGGCGTCGACGGTGACCTACCTGATTCCGTTGTTCGGTGCGGCGTTTGCGTGGTTGTTCCTGGATGAGCCGGTGACGCTGCAGATGTTGGTGGCGGGGGCGTTGATTCTGGGTAGCGTGGCGGTGAGTCAGAAGGGCTGAGGCGTTGGCGTTTTGCGCGTGGCGCGTGCTGAAGGTGCTTCATTGTTCATGGGCGTCACTTTTCTTTTCGCGCGAAAAGAAAAGTAACCAAAAGAAACGCGCCGCCAGGTCGCGAGCCGCCGCGCTTCGCACGTCGGTCCCCTGCGCTTCTCGGTGAATCAGGGGACGGTGCCGAACTCGCTGCGCTCAGACATCGGCACCTCT
>NZ_KV791321.1:0-2678 GCF_001807895.1 Stenotrophomonas sp. HMSC10F07 | reverse complement strand
TGGCGGCGGCGCCTTCAGCACCGGCGACCGGGGCGGCAGCGCCCTGCTCGCCTTCCACGCGCGGCTTGCGCGGGCCGCGCGAACGGCGTTCGCCGCTGCGCTCGCCGTCACGGCCACCACGACCACCACCACTGCCGGAACGACCGCCACTGCGGCCACCACCCCGACGCTCTTCCTCGGCGGCGCGGGCTTCGCGCGCTTCACGGAAGATCTGGCCGACGCTTTCGTTGTCCTCGCCTTCCTCGCCTGCAGCCGGGGCCGGGCGTTCCGGGCGCGGCAGCGGCGTCAGCAGTTCCTTGGTGACCGGCTCGGAGGGAATCTTCTGCTCGATGTAGGCCTCGATGTCCGGCAGGCCCATCGCGTAGCGTTCGCAGGCGAAGCTGATCGCATCACCTTCTTCACCCAGGCGCGCGGTACGGCCGATGCGGTGCACGTAGTCTTCGGCATCGAACGGCAGGTCGTAGTTGTAGACGTACTTGATGCCATCGATGTGCAGGCCACGCGCGGCGACGTCGGTGGCCACCAGGATTTCCAGCTGGCCCTTCTGGAAGCGGTTGAGCAGGCTTTCGCGCTTCTTCTGCGGCACATCGCCGGACAGCACGCCGACACGGTAGCCGGCCTTCTCCAGCGAGCGGGCGACGCGCTCGACGAACACCTTGGTGTTGACGAACACCATGGTCCGCGCGCCTTCGCTGCGCGACAGCAGGCCCAGCAGCAGCGGAATCTTCTCGTCGTCGGCCGGGAAGTAGATGCGCTGGCGCACGCGGGCAGCGGTGATGGTCTCGGCTTCGACCACCAGCTTCTGCGGCTCGTTCATGTGCTCGTAGGCCAGCTCCAGCACGCGATGGCTGAGGGTGGCGCTGAACAGCAGGGTCTGGCGGATGGTGCGTTCCGGCATGCGGCGCAGCAGGAAGCGGATGTCCTTGATGAAGCCCAGATCGAACATGCGGTCGGCTTCGTCGAGCACGCAGATCTCGCAGGCATGCAGCGAAACCACCTTGTGCTGCTTGACGTAGTCGATCAGGCGGCCCGGGGTGGCGATGATCACGTCCACGCCCTGCTGCAGCAGCTCGCGCTGCTTGTCGTAATCCACGCCACCATAGACCAGGGCGAAACGCAGGCCCAGGTCGGAACCGAACTTCACCGCATCCTTGTGGATCTGGATGGCCAGCTCACGGGTCGGGGCGAGGATCAGGGCGCGGGGGTCTTCCGGCTTGCGGTCGGCCAGCGCCGGACGGGTCAGCAGGCGGTTCACGACAGCGACCAGGAAGGCCAGGGTCTTGCCGGTACCGGTCTGGGCCTGGCCGGCAACATCACCACCGGGCAGCGCGACCGGCAGGGTCAGCGCCTGGATCGGGGTGCAGCGGGTGAATCCGGCTCCTTCAAGGCCGGCCTGCAGGGCCGGGTGCAGCTCGAAGGAGGAGAAGGTCAAATCGGTCAGCGGTTTGTCGCTCATGAGTCCGTCTTGGTATGGCCGCCGGCCCGTGGGGCGGCTGGCACTTCATCGTCTGGGGGCACCGTCGCAAACTGCGGCCCCTGCGGCGGGTTGGCAGGCAGGGACCACCGGTCCGCACGCCGCGCAATGCCCCAGTTTAACGCACTCGGGCAGGCAAACCGGAATGCGGCGTCTCACGACACCCAGAGACGCCACCTTCACCCAGCCACACTGGACTTGAACGGCCCGGTCTGGGGCGCTGGTGTCGCGCACTGCCAGCCCCATGTACAGGAGGACAGTGAAATCCGACACATACCGGGCATCGAAGCGATCACGATACGCTGGGTTCCAGACGGCGCCTGTCCCTGCCCCGCGATAGGGGTACACTGCCGGCCGTGAGCGTCCAGGCATCCCGCCGAACGCACCGCGGCAGTGCGCCGCGAGGCAACGACGAGGGTCGCGCCACCGGGCAAGGCCCAGTTCACCCACCTCCGGCATGGCCGGGTGCAATCCAAGACGAGAAACCAAGATGAGCGACAAGGTTGTACATGTCGGCGACGCCGACTTTGATAGCGCAGTACTGAACTCCAAGGAACCGGTGCTGGTCGATTTCTGGGCCGAGTGGTGTGGCCCCTGCAAGATGATCGCCCCGGCGCTGGACGAGCTGGCCGATGCCTACCAGGGCCGCGCCAAGATCGCCAAGGTCAACGTTGACCACAACCGTGCGCTGGCCGCGAAGTACCACGTGCGTTCGATTCCGTACCTGGTCGTGTTCAAGGATGGCGAGAAGGTCGGCGAGCAGATCGGTGCAGTGGGCAAGGCCCAGCTGGCCGGCCTGCTGGACAAGGCCCTGGCCTGATCCTGCCGGTCTCCGGCAGCCGCCGAGCGCGGCTGCCGGCGGGCGCACCACGCCCATGATGAATGCTGTTCCAGGCGACCCTTGCATGGCGCCGCAGGCCGATGATAGTGTCGGCATATCCGGCCGCGTTCGCGTGCCGCACCCTCTGGACGCAGTTTCTTCCAGACCCATTCCCAACGTTCGCCGCCCCAGCCGGGCGCTCGCACCGTCAAGCGAGGAATAACGCTCTTGTCCGATAACACTTCCGAAACCGGCAGCGCTGATGCGCCCGCCGAAAAGCGCGTGCGCAAGCCCCGCGTGAGCAAGGCCGCCGCCCCGGCAGCCGCAGAAACCAGCGCCGCTCCGGCGCAGCCGACCCTGCCGCTGGCCGCCGCGCCCGAAGCA
>NZ_KV791320.1:88222-103967 GCF_001807895.1 Stenotrophomonas sp. HMSC10F07 | reverse complement strand
GGCCGCGGCATCCATGCCGCGGACACCCCCGCAATCCCACCCATCCCGTCCTTCGACAGTTTCCGGTGTGCCCACCACGGAAGAAAGAAGGAAGAGCAGGAGCGGGTCGCGCGCTGCGCGCGCTCTTCTGTAGAGCCGAGCCATGCTCGGCTGCTCTTCAACGTGATGACTGGAGCCCCGCGCTGCACGCGTCAGCCGAGCATCGGCTCGGCTCTACAACAGCTGGCGAAGCATCGCCTTCAGTCGCCGACCTTCCAGCTGGAAGTAGTCGCGCTGCTCGCGCCAAGCGGGGAAGCGTTGTTCCACTTCGTGCCAGAACGCGGGCGAATGATTCGGTTGGATCAGGTGGCAGAGTTCGTGCACCAGCACGTACTCGAACGCTTCCGGACGACCGAGCACCAGGGCCAGGTCCAGGGCCATGCTGCCATCGGGGGCCAGCGAGCCCCACTGCGAGGACATCACCTTCAGGCGCAGGCGGCTGGGAGCGCGCGGCAGGGTGGGCAGGTACTTCGGCAGCCAGCGGCCGACGTCGGCGCGGGTCTGCGCTTCATAGAACTCGCGCAGCAGGCGGCGCAGGGTGGCGTCGCCACCACGGGTCGGCCACTGCACGCAGGCACCGTGCGCGTCGATCTCCAGCCGCGCGTAGCGGCCTTCCTGCCAGCGCAGCGGCAACAGTTCACCGCGCAATGGCAGCACGCCGTCTTCGCCGGGCTGCAGCGGTGCCGGCAGGCCCTGCCCCTGGTACTGCCGCAGCTGCAGCGCCAGCCAGTCGCGGTGCTGTTCCAGGAAGCGCTCGCCCATTACCAGGCTTGCGCGCAGTGGCAACGTCAACCGCGCGCCACGCTCGTCCACGCTCAGCTTGATGCGGCGCGCGCGCGGATCGCGCACGCGCAGCACCTCGATCTCGGCATCCTCCAGGCGCAGGCGAACGGTGTCGCGCTGTACGGTGGCGGGCGGGGTCGGCGTGATCAGGCGGCGCAGCAGACGGCTCATGCGCCCAGCATAGCGCTGCTTCGGGCCGCCGGATGACCGGCGACCGTCGAGCTGCCTGTTCAGTCAGCCTTGCTGAGCTTGAACGCTTCTTCCAGCAACAGGAACAGGCGGCGGATCTCGGCGCTCTGCAGGGCGAAGCGGGCATCGAACTCGGCACGGCGGCCGTCTTCGTCGGCATGCTCCAGCTGGTCCAGGGCGCCGTCGAGGAACTTCAGCTTGCGCACGATCAGGTCGTCGCCGATCACGAAGGACAGGTTGTCCTCGAAGATCAGCGCCAGCTTGGTCACCTGCTTGCCGGCGTCCAGGTGCTTGTCGATCTCGTCGCAGCGCAGTTCCTGGTGCTGGCACTTGACCACCGCGCCGCCTTCGACCGGATCCTTCATCTCGCACTCTTCGCCCAGGCTCAGCCCGGTCGGCAGCGGCTCTCCGGCGATCCAGCCGGTCAGGATCGAGCGCGGCGCGACTTCGGCGTTCAGCGGCATCGCCGGGAAGCTGCCGAGCAACCCGCGGATGTCGGACATGAAGTATTCGCCGGTCTTGCGGCTGGAGGTATCCACCGCCACGTAGCCGTGCTGCAGGTCGATGAAGGCGTCGTTGCGCGAGGACTTCACGAAGGCGCGCGGCAGCAGTTCATGCAGCAGGTCGTCCTTCATGCGCTTGCGCTCGCGGCCACCCGGGCGCCGCCCTTCCTTCTCCTCGATCTCTTCCAGCTTGCGCTCGAGCAGGTCGTTGACCACCGCCGCCGGCAGGATCTTGTCCTCGCCGCCCACGGTCAGCCACAGGTGTTCGGCGATGCGGTGGGACAGCAGTTCCTTCTCCTCGCGGCCGAACGGCGAAATGAAGCCGCGCGAATTCATTTCCAGCGCGCCAACAGGCTTGAGCACGGCGTGCGGCAGCAGGGTATCGACTTCGGAAAAATCGGTGGTGGTCGGGAAACGGAAGAACGTCAGGTTGCGAAAGAACATGGAATTCCGGATGGCGAAGAGGAAGGGCGACCGACCTTAAACGGTGGGCGTCTCGGGATCTGCGTCGGCATCGGCCGGGGAGCCGGCCAGCCAGGCATGGGCGTCGGGCAGCGGCGTGTCGTCGCGACGGCCCAGCGCCATGAAGTCGAACAGGGTGGTGTCGGCCAGCTGCGAGGGCCGGACTTCACCCATGGCGCGCGCGATCTGCTCGATGCGGCCCGGATGGTCCTTTTCCCACTGCTTGAGCATCAGGCCGACCTGGCGGCGCTGCAGGTTCTCCTGGCTGCCGCACAGGTTGCAGGGAATGATCGGGAACTGGCGTGCCTGCGCGTAGTCGACGATGTCGCTCTCGCGCACGTAGGCCAGCGGCCGGATCACCACGTGCCTGCCGTCGTCGCTGCGCAGCTTCGGCGGCATGCCCGCCAGCTTGGCGTGGTGGAACAGGTTCATGAAGAACGTGGCCACCATGTCGTCGCGGTGGTGGCCCAGCGCGATCTTGGTGAACCCGTGGGTCTCGGCGTAGTTGTACAGCGCGCCACGACGCAGGCGCGAGCACAGCGAACACATCGTCTTGCCCTCCGGGATGACCCGGCTGACCACCGAATAGGTGTCCTGCTCGATGATGTGGTACGGCACGCCAAGCCCCGCCAGGTACTTCGGCAGGATGTGCTCGGGGAAGCCCGGCTGCTTCTGGTCCAGGTTCACCGCCACCAGCTCGAACGGCACCGGCGCCTTCTTCTGCAGCTGCAGCAGTACATCCAGCAGGGTGTAGCTGTCCTTGCCGCCGGATAGGCAGACCATGACCTTGTCGCCGGCCTCGATCATGCCGAAGTCGGCAATCGCCTCGCCGACCTGGCGGCGCAGGCGCTTGGCCAGCTTGTGCTGCTCGCGCTCGGCCACGCGTGGATCGCGGGCGGCGCGCGGCTGGGGATCGGGAAGGGAAATCACGGCACTCATGGGTTCCATTCTAACGGCTCGGAGCCGCCCCGGCCGGGGATCGGGTTTCCCCTCTCCCGGCAGTCATCAACGCTGTGTATGCTCGGAGGCTGTGGATACCTACAGCCCCGCCGAGATCGTCGAGCACCTCGCCGCCCTGCGCGCCGAGCACCGCCTGCTGGATGAACAGATCACCCGCATGGCGGCCAACGGCGAGGACGAACTGGAAGCCAAGCGCCTGAAGCGGCGCAAGCTGCAGCTGAAGGACTGCATCGCCAGGCTGGAAAGCCTGCAGATTCCCGACGAGCCGGCCTGAGCCGGGTCCGGGTGGGTGCCAACCTTGGTTGGCCTCCCTCTCCGGTAGGTGCCAACCTTGGTTGGCTCGGGTGGAAGTGTGCGGACCAAGGTCCGCACCCACCGCATTGTCCGGCGCGACCTTCAATCCTGCGGCGCAGGCTCGTCCGGGCGCGCTGCTTCCGGGCTGACCCGCTCGATGGTGTGGCGCAGCTCGCGCCCCAGGATGAACTTGGCGTCCTTGGCCCAGGCATCCAGGCGTTCGTCGAACAGCAGCTTGCTGTTCTCGTCCGGCCACACCAGGCGCAGTTCGCGCAGCTTCTGGATGAAGCCGCGGAACAGGGCCTTGTCGAAGAACTCGGGAGCGGCCGGCGCATAGAGCAGGCTCAGGCGCTGCGCGGCCTGCTGGCACAGGCTTTCCAGCTCGGCCGCACCGAGCACGCCCGGGCCGTTCTTCACCAGCACCGAAATGGCGATGTAGTAGCGCTCGAACGCCTGCTGCAGCGAATGGCCGATCGCCCGCAGGCGGAACACCTCGTCGGTCTGCCCGGTGTTGCGCGCCAGGATGCCGCCGTCGTCATCGTTGACGTTCTGCAGCAGGCCTTCGCGCACGAACACATCGATGGTGCGGTCAATGCGCTGCGCGAACTCGTCCTCGCTCCACGGCAGGAACAGCTCGGCCTGCAGGAACGGGTACACCGTGCGGCCCAGCTGGACCAGGCCGGTACGGCTCATGCGGCGGTTGTTCTGGAAGCAGCAGGCCACCCACGACGAGGCGGTGAACAGGTGCACCACGTTGTTGCGGAAGTAGCTGAGCAGCACCGCGGTGTCGCCGCTGACGCTGAGCACATCGCCGAGCGGGTGCTTGATGCGGGTGAGGACGTTGATCTCCTCGGCATGGGCGATGATCCGCTCCGGCGAGTGCGGGGTCACCGTCACCCGGTCCGAGTACGGCATCTCGACCAGCAGCGTCTTGCACAGCTCGATCTGCGCGATCAGGTCGGCCTCGCCCATCGCGTGCTTCGGCGTGGACAGCAGGGCCAGCGCCAGCAGGTTGATGGGGTTGACGTCGGCAGCGCCGTTGATGCGCACCTGGATGCGTTCGGCCAGCGTATCCACCGTGGTCGACAGCCAGGCCGGCTTCTCGTCCTCGGGCACCGCCTCGCCCTTCCACTCCGGGGCCTTCTCGGCCAGCACATCGTTCAGCGCGATCGGCTCGCCGAAGTTCACCACCACCTGGCCGTAGTTCTGCTTGAGCACCTTGGGGATGCCCCACAGCAGCGACCAGATCGACTCCTTTTCCTTCGGCCGGCCGGACAGTTCGTCCAGGTAGCTGCCGCCCTCCATCAGCTTCTCGTAGCCGATGTAGATGGGCTGGAACAGGACCGGCTTGCGCGGCTGGCGCAGGAATGCACGCAGCGTCATCGAGATCATGCCGCCCTTGGGCTGCAGCAGGCGCCCGGTACGCGAGCGGCCGCCTTCGACGAAGTACTCCAGCGAATAGCCACCGGCCACCAGCTGCGCGACGTACTCACTGAGCACCGCAGAGTACAGCGCATTGCCACGGATCGAACGGCGGATGAAGAACGCACCGCCCTTGCGCAGCAGGGTGCCGACCACCGGCAGGTTCAGGTTAATGCCGGCCACGATGTGCGGCGGCACGATGCCACGGTCGTACAGCAGGTAGGACAGCAGCAGGTAGTCCATGTGGCTGCGGTGGCTGGGCACGTAGACCACTTCGTGGCCCGGCGCGGCGGCCTTGAACTTGTCCAGGTGGTGCACCAGCACGCCCGCATAGATGCGGTTCCACACGTGGCTGAGCATGAAGCTGGCCGAGCGCACCACCGGGCTGGAATAGTCCGCAGCGATTTCCCAGGCGTAGGCGTGCGCCTTCTTCCAGGCATCGGCCGGCTTCGAGTTGTCGCGCTTGGCCTGTGCGGCGATCGCTTCGCGGACCGGCTCGGCGGCCAGCACCTGGTCCACCAGCAGGCGCCGGGTCGACAGGTCCGGGCCGATCACCGATTCACGGATGCGGCGGAAATGGGTGCGCAGCACGCGCTGCAGCTTGCGCACCGTGCGCTCCGGCTCCAGGCCTTCGTCGACGGTGCTGCGCAGCGAGATCGGCGGAGCGAAGCGCACGATGGTATTGCGCCCGTTCAGCAGCAGCCCCAGCAGGCGGCGGAAGCGGCCCACCAGCGCCCAGTTTTCCGAGAACAGCACCGCGAACCAGCCGCTCTGCTTGTCCGGCGCGCGGCCGACGAAGATCGACACCGGCACCAGGTGCACATCCAGGTCGTCGCGCACGCGGTGCGCCTGCAGGACCTTGGCCAGCGAATCGGAGTGGGTCTTGGCGCCGCGCTGCTCGGGAATCAGCGAGTTGCTGGAGCTGCGCCGCGACAGCGCCAGATAGGCGCGCTTGCGGCCGGTCGGATCACCGGCCAGCGGCACCAGCGGCGACGGCAGGCCGGCCTGGCGGCAGGCCTTGTCCAGGATCAGCGCGTTGGACAGGCCGTAGTCTTCCAGCACGTACATGACCGGGCGGCCATCGTTGTACTGGCCCGGGTCTTCCGGTTCGATCTTCAGCGACAGCCACGGCTCGACCAGGCGACCGAGCAGGCGGGCCCACAGTGGACGGCGTCCGGCCGGACGCGCGTGCGCGGGCGGCGGTACCGGGTTCGGGCCGGTACCGGTCGAGGGAGACGCCGGCACCGTATCGGCGGGCGTCGACTGGGATTCTTCGCCGGGGAACGGCAGCGGGTTCTGTTTCGACATCGGCGCCATTATGGCTTAGGCGGTGGCATTGCCGCTTCCCCACCCTCGGCGGGGGCTTCAGCCGGTGCTGGCGACGCAGCCGCGCGGGCCGCATCGGCCTTGCGCAGCAGCGCGTCGGTGTCGGCCAAGGTGCGGGTCAAGTACCAGTGGCCCTCGCGCCGGCTCAGTGGCAGCTGCAGGGTCATCTCGCGGCCGGCCAGGTCGTAGTGCAGGCGCACCAGCGCGTTGTCGCCCTCTACCGAGAGCAGCTCGCCGCGCACGCTGCGCAGCGCGTCGTCCACGCCCAGCCCGTAACTGCCGAGCACCGCCTTGAGCGTGTGGATGAACGGCGCCAGCTGCTGCAGGCTGCCTTCCATGCCGGCCGCCTGCAGGCCGGCTTCGTCATCGAAACCGACCTTGTTGGCGGCGCCGACCAGCGCGGCGATGGTGCTGCGGGCACGTGCGCGGTCGCTGATCGGGGCAGCCTGCGCCCACCCCGCCAGGGTCTCGACCAGGGCGATGTAGTGGGCCTGCTGGCCCGGCGTGTAGCCCTTCTGGTGGCGCAGGTACTGCACGCCGAAGTTGCCCATCGACTGCGCAGCCTGGCGCACGGCGCTGGCCTGGCCGGCCAGCTGGCGATCGAAGCTGCGCTGCAGTTCGGTGCTGGCATCGGGCTTGCGCAGCGCGGCCAGCATCGGCAGCAGCTGGTCACCCAGCGGCAGTTCGGTCAGCGGCCACTGGCTGTGGCCCTCCGCCCAGGCCTGCTGCAGGCGCTGGTACTGGCCCGGCGGCACCGACAGCTTTGCGTAGCCGACCAGATCATCCTCGGCCAGGCGCAACGCCATCGCCTGTACCGCAGCCACCGGCTCGGCCGCCGGCCTGGCCGGATCGTTGGCAGACTCGCGGCACCCCGCCACGGCCAGCAGCAGCACGGCCGCCAGCCCCCATCCACGCGCAGACTTTCCTCGCACCGCCACGCTCATGCACTCGGACTCCCCGGACCGGCCCGCATCTTGCGGCCTGCGACGTGACAGCGGCAAGCCGGGATGTCACGGTTTCCAGCAAAGGGGGGTCAGATCTCCTCTGCTGCGGCAGAGGGATCTGACCCCAGCGCCGCCATCGGGATAAAAAAAGAGCCCGGATCACGGGGGATCACAGGCTCTTCAAGCCGGCGCGGGGCCGGAGGACAGTGTTGTGGCACATGTCCGGCCCGAGGACCGGATGGCGGCGATCCTACGCTGCCGTTCAAGTTAAGGCAACACTTCACGTAATGCGATGTATGTATTTGATTTTATTGTTTCAATCGCGTTGCCAAACCGCTTCGATGAAATCTACGGCGTGTTTTTCGGCGATTCGGGCATAAATCCCCGGATAGCCGGCCAGCGCACAGCCCTCGCCCCAACTGACGACACCGAACTGGGTCCAGCCTTCACGCAGGCGCAGCAGCAGGGGGCCTCCGGAATCCCCCTGGCAGCTGTCGATGCCCTCGCGGCCGGCGCAGATCACCTTGCCACGTGATAGTTCACCGCCGTACGCCTGCTGGCATTCATCGAATGACACGAACGGCACCTGTGCGGTCTGCAGCTGAGTCGGATAGACCCGGCCATCGCCGATGTCGGTGTCTCCCCAGCCGATCACCGTGAATTCACGGCCCGGCTTGAGATAGCTGGCGTCGGGCCGCAGCCGCAGTGCTACCGGCTGTGCGCCGACCAGCGGTGCGCTGAGCTGGATCAGGGCGACGTCGTGCTCCAGCGAATTGCCGCTGTTGAATGCCGGATGGACGTGGATCGCCTTGACGTTGGAGGGTCGTGGTCCGGCGTCAGTGGACAGGGCCGTGACCTTGCCGACAACGGCGATGCCACCAGGCGCTTCGCCCTGCATGCAGTGCGCGGCCGTCAGCACCCACGAGGGTGAGATGAGGGTGCCCCCGCAGAAGTGGCGATCATGGTCCGAATCGCCGTCGAAGATGCCCTGGATGCTGACCATGAACGGGTACTCGTCGGCCGGCGCCGCTTCGCCGCCGATGATGCGCGGCGCATCGCGCAGCTGCGGCGCAGCGATGGCGGGTACGGCAGACGCGGCCAACAGCAGGCCGATGAACAAAGAGGTGCTGCGATACATTTCCCTGTACTCCTCTGTCGATGGTTGGAACCGGCGCGGCCGCGGTCCGTACCGGTGCATCGATTGGGGAGCAGTGGAGGGGCCCACAGCGCGAACCTGCGCACAGTTCTCATGGCTGGCGCCGCCTGCGACAGCTGCAGACCCACAAATGCGAACGCCATCCCGCATGGATCGGGATGGCGTTCGTGGTGCCGGCGTGACCGGCGTCGGCTGTGGGCTCAGCGTGCAGCCAGAGCCGACGCGATTTCCTGCTGGATCGCCCGCGCTGCGGCCTGCGGATCGGCGGCCAGGCGGATCGGCCGACCGACCACGATGGCATCGGCGCCATCGGCAAAGGCCTGCGCTACGCCAACGGTACGCTTCTGGTCATCGCCGACCGGGCCACCGGGGCGGATGCCCGGGCAGACGATCGAGAATCCGCTGCCGGTGGCAGCGCGGATCGGGCCGGCCTCCTGGCCCGAAGCAATCACGCCATCGATGCCGGCGGCCTGGGCGGCCAGCGCGCGCTCGACCACCACGTCCACCGGTTCGCGGTCGATGCCCATCTGTGCGAGGTCGGGGCGACCCATCGAGGTCAGCACGGTCACTGCCAGCAGGCGCATGTCGCCGCTGTTGGCGGCGGCGCACGCCTCCATCATGGCCGGGTGCCAGCCATGGATGGTGGCGTAGCTGACCGGCCACTGCGACAGGCGCTTGATCACCGCCGCAGCCGTGGCCGGGATGTCGAAGAACTTCAGGTCGACGAACACGCGCTTGTCGCGGCGGGCCAGCTCATCGAGCACCTGGAAGTACTCGCCGGAGGCGAGCAGTTCCATGCCGATCTTGTAGAACGCCACGCTGTCGCCCAGGCGGTCGACCCACGCCAGCGCCTGCGCGCGGTCAGGCACGTCCAGCGCGAAGATCAGGCGCTCGTCATCGCGCAGCGGCAGCGGTGCGCGGCTCATGGTGCGTAGTCCAGCGCGGCGCGCTTGGCGTCGTGGCGGGCCTGGCGCGACTGGCTGTAATCGTTGTTGAACTGCGCCGGCTCGAAGCCGCCGTAGGTCGGGTTCGGCAGCATCCACCAGCGCTCGCCGAACCAGTCGTGGTACTGCTGCAGCAGGGCGTCACGGCCTTCGTTGGTGTTGGCGGTCACTTCCACGAAGTCACCCAGCTGGTCGCCGAACTGCATCAGCACGCGGTACTTCTGCCCGGCCAGGCGGCGGCGGCAGTTCTTCTCGCTGCCAGCCTGCTCGCAGCCTTCGACCACGGTGCCCAGGCCCAGGAACACGCTGTCATCGGCCACCGGCAGGCCCTGCTCGCGCAGGTTGGCCAGGGTCGCGTCCTTCAGGTGCACGGCACGGTTGGAGATGTACAGCAGGGTCACGCCCTTGGCGTTGGCCGCCTTGGCGAAATCAACCACGCCCGGGATCGCCTTGGCCTTCTTTTCGGCCACCCACTGGTCCCAGCTCAGCTCGTCGTATTCCTTGCCGTCGCGCACCAGGCGCGCCTGGTAGGGCGAGTTGTCCAGCACGGTCTCGTCCACGTCCAGCACCACGGCCGGCTTCAGGCCCTTGGCCTCGTTGCCGCGTTCTTCCGGCACCAGAGCATCCCAATGGGCTTCCTTCAGCGCCACGTCCAGGTGGTCGGCGGCGGCGCGGTAGGTCTGCTCGGTGATCGCCCTGTACTCCTGCGCACGCTGCATCCACAGCACGGCGTTGAGGTTGTCGTTGGCGGTGGCATCACGCGCGCCATCGGCCTTGGCGGCGGACGCCGGGGCCTGCGGCGCCGCGGCTTCAGCGGCAGGCGCGTCCACGCGCTTGCAGGCGGACAGGCCCAGCGCCGCGGTGGCGAGCAGGGTCAGGGACAGGGAAACAGGACGACGCATGGATTCACCGGCAATCAGATATACCGGCGCATTTTACCGGCAAAGCCGACCCGGGGACGGCTATGCTTGGCGGTTGACCCGTTGCCCTTCCGGAGGCCGCCATGACCGATTCCATCCAGACCCCCGACGTCCCCCTGCTCGACGCCGTGCAGGCCCGCCTGCTGGGCTGCCTGGTGGAGAAGGAGGCAACCACTCCGGACACCTACCCGCTGACGGTCAACGCCGCCCAATCGGCGGCCAACCAGAAGACCGCCCGCGAGCCGGTGATGAACGTGGACGCCGGCAGCGTGCAGCACGCGCTGCGCCAGCTGGAAGCACTGGGCCTGGCCCGCCAGCACTTCTCCTCGCGCGCCGACCGCTACGAGCACCGCCTGCAGGCCGCGCTGGACCTGACCCGGCAACAGACCGTGCTGCTGGCGCTGCTGCTGCTGCGCGGCCCACAGACCCTGGGCGAGCTGGTGTCGCGCAGCGAGCGTCTGTACCGGTTTGCGGATATCGACGAAGCCCGCCACGCCGTCGAGCGCCTGCAGCAGCGCGCGCTGCTGGTGGTGCTGCCGCGCGCCAGCGGCCAGCGCGAAGACCGCTACATGCACCTGCTGTGCGGTGAAGTGGATGGTGCCGCGCTGGCGGCCAAGTACGCCAGCAGTGGCGGGGGCAGCAGCGATGCGGCCGATCCGGGCCTGGCCGAGCGCGTGGCCCAGCTGGAAGCGGCCGTGGCCGAGCTGCAGGCGCAGCTGGCAGAACTGCGCGGCTGACGCAGCCTGCCGGGGTCGGATCCCGCAGCGCGGGCTCCGACCCCGTCCGCATCAGGTAGTGCCGACCCCTGGCCGGTCACCCCGCACCGATCGGCGCAGGATCGATCCGTGGATCAGCACCCTCCGACCCTGAGAATTCCGTCGCAGTTGGACAGGGCGCGTACCCCCCATTCCTCCATCGTGTACTGATTCACCAGTTTGCTGCCGTTGTTGCGCACGCAGCTGACATTGATGAAGCACTGCGTGCCGGGCCGCCCTTCAATGCGGTTGACATGGCAACTGCGGCTGGCAGACGACGCATTCCATGCGTTCTGACACGCCTGTGTACTGGAACGTGGCGAAAGAGCGCCCATCTGGGGAAGCGTGAATGCAGATGCGGATGCAGACGCCATGCTCAACAACATCGTCACGGCCAAGGTCATGGGCTTCATGAGAACTCCTGGAGTTTCCGGGTTTGGGTAATGACCACAGCGCTGTCCAATGCGGCGCGTCGGTCACCCTCATCAAAGCCGGAAGCATCGGCGGTGAACCGGACGACATGCCGGTTTATCGCCAAATACAAGAGTTCTCATTCGATTCGTGCAGATTGCGTCATGAGCGCGGGGCTGAGACCGCCACCGCCCCCGGTGTCGCGTACAACCGGCTGGGTGAATCCACTCCTGGCAACTGGATCACTCCGCGCTCCTGCATGCCCAGGCCCAGCAGGATCTTCCCGGACACCACGTTGTCCAGATCGGTAATGCCATACAGATCCCGCAAGCCCAGCGCTCCGCGTGCATGCGCGAACACCGCACGCGCCGCCTCACCGGCGTAGCCCTGCCCGGCAAATTCCGAGAGCACCGCATAGCCGATGTCCGGCCCCGGCAGGCCATCACGCCGCACCAGCCCGGCATTGCCCAGCCACGCGCCATCGGACAAGCGCTCGATGGCATACATGCCGAACCCGTTCAACGCATAGCTGTGCAGCACCCGCAGCGCGATGTACTCCCGCGCCTGCTCCTCGCTGCGTACGTTGCGGTCACCAATGAATCGCACGAAGCCCGAATCGTTCAACAGTGCCAACATCGGCACCGCATCGCGGTCGGGCTCGATCGCACGCAGACGCAGGCGTTCGCTTTCAATCGGATGCACGCGCAGACCTCCAGCCGAAACCCCGATTCTGCCTCAACCCCCAGCTGTTGAATCTGATTTTCTTTGCATTGCCGTGGAAGGACACGCCCGGCGGTCACTTCAGGGACGGGTTCACGGCGTCCCCCGCGAACCCACCCCGACCGGCCAGCCACCGAACCAACGCGTGCTCCACCACGGAGGGGCGGCGCCGTTGGAGCGCCTTAGTCGAACAACGCCTCGATCGCCGCCAACCCCGCGCTCGCCCGTTCCTTCTTCCGCGCCGCATCCGCCACCGGGTCCGCGCCATCGCGCTGGATCTCCTCGGCCGGGATCTCATCGAAGAACCGGCTCGGCTTCAGCCGCACATGCTCGCCGAACTTGCGCGTGAGCTTGCTGTAGCTCATCCACAGCTGGATCTTGGCGCGGGTGATGCCCACGTACAGCAGGCGACGTTCTTCCTGCAGGTTGCCCTCGTCCAGGCTGACCTGGTGCGGCAACACGCCGTCCTCGCAGCCGACGATGAACACGTACGGGAACTCCAGGCCCTTGGAAGCGTGCAGGGTCATCATGCGCACCTGGTTGCCGCCCTCGTCCTTGTCGCTGCGCGAGAGCAGCGCCAGCTGGCCGGCCAGGTCGGCGGCGGTGGCACCGCGCGGGCCGCCCTCGAACCACTGCGCCAGTTCCTCGATGTTGTTCGCCCGGCGCTGGTAGCTGGCCTCTTCCTTGGCCTGCTGGCGCAGCTCGCTCAGCAACCCCGATTCCTTGGCCACCTTGCGGATCATGTCGCCGGACGTCACCTGGCGCATCTGCGCCCGCAGGTCGCGCAGGATGTCGGTGAAGCGCGCCAGGCTGTTGGCCGCGCGCGGCGGCAACTGCTGCAGGGCGCCGATGGTCTCGGCCACATGCGCCATCGGCATGTCCTTTTCCTGCGCCAGCTCGGCCAGCCTGGCCAGCGTACCGGCACCCACGTCGCGCTTGGGCGACTGCACCGCGCGCATGAACGCGGTGTCATCGTCCGGGTTCACCAGCAGCCGCAGCCAGGCCAGCGTGTCCTTCACTTCCTGGCGTTCCAGGAACATCGTGCCGCCGGTCAGGTGGTAGGGGATGCGCAGCAGCTGCATCGCCTTTTCCAGCGGCCGCGACTGGAAGTTGCCACGGAACAGGATGCAGAAATCACTCCACGGCACGTTGCGCGACTGCGCCACGAAGGCGATTTCGGCGGCGACCTTTTCCGCTTCGTGCTCGCTGTTGCGGCACTCCCACACGCGGATGCGCTCACCGTCGGCCTGGTCGCTCCACAGCTTCTTCAGGTGTTCGTGCGGGTTGTTGGCGATCAGCGCATTGGCTGCACGCAGCACGCGGTTGGAGCAGCGGTAGTTCTGCTCCAGCTTGATGATTTCCAGCGTGGGGTAGTCACGCCCCATCTGCTGCAGGTTCTCCGGGTTGGCGCCACGCCAGGCGTAGATCGACTGGTCATCGTCGCCCACGCAGGTGAAATTGCCCTTCTCACCAGCCAGCTGCTTGAGCAGGCGGTATTGCGCGTCGTTGGTGTCCTGGCATTCGTCCACCAGCAGGTAGCCGATGCGCTCGCGCCAGGCCAGGGCGATCTCGGGGTTCTCTTCCAGGATCTGCACCGGCAGGCGGATCAGGTCATCGAAATCGACCGCATTGAACGCGGTCAGCCGCAGCTGGTAGCGCTCGTAGACGCTGGCCGCTTCCTTCTCGCGGTTGCTGCGTGCGGCGGCCATCGCCTGCTCGGGCGACAGCCCGGCGTTCTTCGCGCGCGACACCAGGTTCTTCATGTCCTCGATGTCATCGGGCTTGGCGCCGTGCATCAGGTCCTTGATCTGCGCGGCGGCATCATCGGCATCGAAGATGGAGAAGCCGCGCTTCAGGCCCACGGCGGCATGTTCGATCTGCAGGAACTTCAGGCCCAGCGCATGGAAGGTGCAGATGGTCACCTCGTCGGCGTCCTGCTCGCGCAGGCGCTTGGCCACGCGCTCGCGCATTTCCTTGGCCGACTTGTTGGTGAAGGTGATCGCCGCGATGCGGCGCGCCGGATAGCGGCCACTGCCGATCAGGTGGGCGATCTTCTCCACGATCACCCGCGTCTTGCCGCTGCCGGCGCCGGCGAGCACCAGCAAGGGGCCTTCGATGTGCAGGACGGCGGCGGCTTGGGGGGGATTGAGACCGTGCATGGGGACAGGATTGTAGCGGGGTGCCGGCGGGCCGACCTGACTTGCAGGACGCCTGGCCCTAAGGTATTGAGTCGACTCCGGAACACAGGAGCGTGGTCCATGTCCTTGAACATCATCGCCCGCCCGCTGGTGGCTACCCTGCTGGGCCTGCTGGCCGTGCCTGCGGCCGGGTCCAGCCCGGCACCGCCTGCCGACGCCTATGAAACCATCGTGCTGCAGTCGCACGAGTTCCTCGTCTACCATCCGGACCTGCGCTTCCGTGGGCTCGGCATGCAGGCCCGCGAGCGGGGCCGCCACGAAGAGGCCCGCAACGACTTCCGCAATGCCGCGCGCTACGGCGACAAGCTCTCACAGGCAGCGCTGGCCGACATGCTCTGGAACGGGCAGGGCGGTCCGGTCGACCGCGCCCTGGGCTATGCATGGATGGACCTGGCGGCCGAGCGCGGCACCGAGTGGCTGGTGGTACAGCGCGAACGCTTCTGGGAGGCGCTGTCCGCCGACGAGCGCGAGCGCGCGGTACGCGAGGGCCGCGCGCTGTATGCCGAGTTCGGCGACCCGGCCGCGACGCCGCGGCTGGAACGTGAACTGCGGGCCGGCAGCATGCGGCAGACCGGCAGCCGCGCCGGCTGGAACGGCGCCATGCGCAGCCAGGGCCGTGGCGATGCGGGGGCCCGTGTGCTGCAACCGGAAAAGCACCAGTTGGCGCGCTACTGGGACCCGGTGGCCTACCGGCAATGGCAGGACGAGGAGCTGGCCAGATCGGGGCGATGAGCCACGCCTGCCAGGCCATCGTTGCCTCGGCGCTGCTGGCACCGGGGTACGCGACAGCCGGCACGTGATCGCCCGGCCACGGCCGATCCGCGACGGCGGGCCGGGTGGCGACTAGAATTGGCCGATGGCCAAGCTCTACTTCTACTACTCGGCGATGAACGCCGGCAAGACCACCACCCTGCTGCAGAGCGCGCACAACTACCGCGAGCGCGGCATGCGGGTGGCGATCCTGACCCCACGCCTGGACGATCGTGCCGGCGCCGGCGTGGTGGCCTCGCGGATCGGCCTGCGCGCTGACGGCATGGCCTTCGACCGCGATACCGACCTGCAGCGCTGGGTGGAGCAGGATCTGGCAGCCAACGGCCCGATGGGCTGCGTGCTGGTGGACGAGGCGCAGTTCCTGACCCGCGCCCAGGTCTGGCAGCTCAGTGAGGTGGTCGACCAGCTGCGCATTCCGGTGCTGTGCTACGGCCTTCGTACCGACTTCCGCGGCGAGCTGTTCGAAGGCAGCCAGTACCTGCTGGCCTGGGCCGACGAGATGCAGGAGATCAAGACCATCTGCCACAGCGGCAAGAAGGCGACGATGACCGTGCGCGTGGACGAGCATGGCCACGCCGTGCAGGACGGCCCGCAGGTGGAGATCGGTGGCAACGAGCGCTACGTGTCGGTCAGCCGTGCCGAGTTCAAGAAGATCACCCGCGGCGAAGGCCGGATCGATCCGGCGCAGGCGCCCCTGCCGCTGTAAGGGGTGTTCTTTTGCAGGGCTTGCAGCCCTGCACCTGCTTCAAGCCGAAGCAACGGCAACAGCGGGCATTCCGTGGAATGGCGGGGCGGTGTCGGAGTGCGGGGACGCTGCAAGTACGTCCCTGTAAGCTTGGCAGCCGCATCCATGCGGCTGACACCCCGCACTCCGACACCGCGCCACCTCTGACACAATCCCGCAGCTGTTGGTGGGTGTCGACCTTGGTCGACACATCTGTCAGATAT
>NZ_KV791320.1:0-88202 GCF_001807895.1 Stenotrophomonas sp. HMSC10F07 | reverse complement strand
GATCCGTTTTCCTTCGGAAAACGGATCTGACCCCCAAGAGCGATTCCAACAGATCGCGCAAATCTGTCGAAGGCGGGGTGGGTCCGGTTGAGGGGGCGTGAGCGCCATGGATGGCGCGACCGAGGCTACATGGACGTATTTACGCCGCCCCCCTCAACCGGACCCACCCCGCCATCCCACGGAATGCACGCAATTGACGTTGCCTTGGCTTGAAGCAGGTGCAGGGCTGCAAGCCCTGCAAACCCAACCCCCTCTTAGTACAGCGTGCGCTCCGGCGCACCGGCCGGCGGCGGGGTGTACTGGTACAGCCAGGTCTCGGTGAGGGTCTTGCCACCACTGCGCAGGAACAGGCGGATGTCGATCTGCTCGGTACTGCCTTCCGGCGGCACCAGGTCGAACATCGCGCGATAGCCGTTGATCTCGCGCAGCGGGCGCGCCGACACGATCTCGACCCGGCCACGGCTGGCTTCCACCACCGCTTCGACCTGGGCCTTGTCGATCAGCCCGGCCAGTTCGCCACCTTCGAAGTCCACCGCGAAGCGCCAGCTGAAGTACTCACGCTTCTTGCCGACCACACCGCCCAGGCCGGTGCGGCTGGCCACGCAGTGCGCCAGCGGCGGGCGCGCCGGCGGTTCGGCGCCCCAGTACAAGCGGTAGCCGACCAGCAGCTCCTGGCCCGGCTGCGGCTTTTCCTTCGGGTTCCAGAACGCCACGATGTTGTCGAACGTCTCGTCCACGGTGGGAATCTCCACCAGCTGCACCGAACCCTCGCCCCATTCGCCCTTCGGCTCCACCCACAGGCACGGGCGCTTCTCGTAGAACACGCCGTCGTCCTGGTAATGGTCGAAATTGCGGTCGCGCTGCAGCAGGCCGAAGCCGCGCGGGTTGCGGTCCACGAACATGTTGAAACGCAGGTTGCGCGGGTTCAGCAGCGGCCGCCAGATCCACTCGCCGGCACCGGTCCACAGCGACAGGCCATCGGTATCGTGGATCTCCGGGCGCCAGTCCCAGCCCATCCGGCGGTCGTTCTCGCCCACCTGGTACATGCTGGTGCACGGGGCGATGCCCAACCGCTCGATCGCCTTGCGCGGGTACAGCGCGCTGTCGATGTCCATCAGCAGCACGTCGCCATTGGTGATCGCGAAGCGATAGGCACCGGCCACGCTGGGCGAATCCAGCAGGCCATAGACCACGATCGTCTCCGAATCGGCCGACGGCTGCTCCAGGTAGTAAGCGATGAAGTCCGGGAATTCCTCCGGCTTGCCCATGCCGGTGTCGATCGCCAGGCCACGCGCGGATTGGCCGTACTGGCCTTCCTTGCCGACGGCGCGGAAGTAGCTGGCGCCAAGGAAGGCGGCGAAGTCGCGGTCGGTGTCCTTGCGGGTGTTCAGGCGGAAGCCGGCGAAACCCAGATCGGCCGGCAGCTCGCCATCCTTGATGCCGCTCTTGCCGTAGTTGAACGCCGCGCCGTCATACGCCAGTTCCTGCGCCTTGCCGTCGACCACGTCGAACATGCGCACCGGCGAATGGAAGTACAGGCCCAGGTGGAAGAACTTCGCCTGGAACTTGCCCGGCTGGTCGGCCCACAGCGCATGGTCCTGGCGGTAGCCGATCGACTGGTACTGGTCCCAGTCCAGGCCTTCCAGGCGGCCCGGCAGCACCCGCTTGTGGCTCTTGTAGGGTGCCTGTGCAAGCGCGCGCGCCTGGCCCTTCAGGGTGGCGAAGTCGAACGGCTGCGGTTGGCCGAGGCGGCGCAGGCCCATCTGGCCGCTCCTGCTGGCCGCGCACGCGGGCAGGGACGGCAGGCCGAATGCAGCCAGGGCGAGGGAGGCATTGCGGATGAAGTCGCGTCGTTGCATGCAGGCGCGTCAGGCACAGAGGGAAGGTCGGCCATGATAGGCAGACAAACGTTAACGGGCAGCGGAGACGCGCCCTGCCCGTTCAGCTGCCGCTGGTCGCCGGCTCAGCGCTGGCAGTGGCTGCACCAGACGCTGGCGCGCTGGCCGATGGTGGCGTGCTTCAGCGCGCGCCCGCAGTTCGGGCACGGCAGCCCGTCGCGGCCGTACACCAGCAGCTCCTGCTCGAAGTAGCCCGGCGCACCGTCGGGGCTGATGAAATCGCGCAGGGTGGTGCCGCCGCGGGTGATGGCGTAGCCCAGGATCTCCTTTACCGCGTCGGCCAGCCGCTGGTAGCGTTCTCGCGAGATCTTTCCTGCCTCGCGCAACGGGCTGATGCCGGCCTTGAACAGGCTCTCGGCGGCGTAGATGTTGCCCACGCCCACCACCACCGCCTGGTCCATCAGGAAGGTCTTCACCGGCGCGCTGCGGCCCCGGCTGCGGTCGAACAGGTAGTCGCCGTCGAACGCGTCGTCCAGTGGCTCCGGGCCCAGCCCCTGCAGCAGCGGGTGGATCTCCCCAGCCGGCTGCCAGAGCAGGCTGCCGAAGCGGCGCGGGTCGTTGAAGCGCAGCAGGCGGCCGTTGTCCAGGCTGATGTCGACGTGGTCATGCGCCCGCAGCGGGGTATCACCGGGCAGCACGCGCAGGCTGCCGGACATGCCCAGGTGCAGCACGGCGCTGCCGATGGCGGTATCCAGCAGCAGGTACTTGGCTCGCCGGCGGATGTCCTCGATGCGCTGCCCCGGCAGCAGCTCGGCCACTTCCGGTGGAATCGGCCAGCGCAGGTCGGCACGGCGCAGGATCACGCCATGCATGCGGCGGCCCTGCAGGTGCGGCGCCAGGCCGCGGCGGGTGGTTTCGACTTCGGGCAGTTCAGGCATGGGGCGATTCTACGC
Source organism: Stenotrophomonas sp. HMSC10F07 (assembly GCF_001807895.1). NCBI lineage: Bacteria > Pseudomonadati > Pseudomonadota > Gammaproteobacteria > Lysobacterales > Lysobacteraceae > Stenotrophomonas > Stenotrophomonas sp. HMSC10F07. The sequence goes on along the minus strand of NZ_KV791320.1, from coordinate 85,411 downwards.
CCGCTCAACGCGGCGGCGCGGACAGCTCGCGGGCATCCAGGAAGCCATCACCGTTGGCATCCTGCTTGTGGAAGCGCTGCACGATCACCTGCCGCTGCTGCTCGCGGCTGATTGCCCTGCCCTTGCCGCCGGGCAGCTCGTCGGCGCTCAGCACGCCATCACCGTTGCGGTCCATGCGATCGAAGGCATACAGCATCCACTGTACGTACTCGGCCTCGCTGACCCTGCCGTCGCCATCGCTGTCCATCCGCTGCAGATAGCTGGCGGTGTCGGTGACCTGGGCCAGCGCCGCACCCGGCAGCAGCGCCGCCAGCAGAAGCCCGTACCCTGCCCTCACGCGCCCACCAGGCTGTAGCCCTTCAACCGTGCGGCGTAGGCCTGCAACGCCGCGATGCCGCTTTCCTCGGCCTCGCGGCACCACGCCTGCAGCTGATGCAGGCGCTCAGCGGCGTCGTGGCCACGGGCTTCCAGCAGCGCAGCCAATCGCCCGCGGTACTCGACCAGGGTGCGGATGCGCGGCCGCTGCGCCACCCATGCGCTGAGCTGGGCGCGGCTGTCCGGCTTCAGCCAGCGGCCATCGTTGACCAGGCCACGGCGCAACCGGCGTGGCAGCAGGCGGCGCAGCTTGGCCCCGGCCTGCGCGGCCTCCTCGCGCAGGGCCGGCATGAACACGTTGCGCTGGTAATCGGTCATTGCCTGGAAGCGATGCGACAGCAGCGCCTTCAGGGTTTCGGCATCGGGCACGGCGATGTTCGGGCGCACGTCCATGGCCGGTGCCACCCGCAGCACCCTGGCCAGTCGCAGCGCCTGCAGCAGGCGGATCGCACTCCAGCCGATGTCGAACTCCCAGCGCCGCATCGCGAAGCGCGCCGAACTGGGGAAGGCATGGTGGTTGTTGTGCAGCTCCTCGCCACCGATCCAGAAGCCCCACGGCGTGAGATTGGTGGAGGTATCGGCCGACTCGTAGTTGCGGTACCCCCACCAGTGGCCCAGGCCATTGACCACGCCCGCCGCCCAGAACGGGATCCACGCCATCTGGATCGCCCACAACGCCACGCCCGGCAGGCCGAACAGCACGCTGTTGATCACCAGCAGCAGCACCGGGCCCAGCGTGGCGTGCGGGGTATACAGGTGGCGCTCGATCGCATCGTCCGGGGTGCCGCGCCCGTACTGTTCGATGTCCGCGCGCATGCCGCGCGCTTCGCGGTACAGCTCCACGCCATGCCAGAACACCTTGCCGATGCCGCGGGTGACCGGGCTGTGCGGATCGTCCTCAGTCTCCACCTTGGCGTGGTGCTTGCGATGGATGGCCACCCACTCGCGGGTGATCATCGACGTGGTCAGCCACAGCCAGAAACGGAACACGTGGGCCAGCGCCGGGTGGAAATCGACCCCGCGATGGGCCTGGCTGCGGTGCAGGTACAGGGTCACCGAGAAGATGGTGATCTGGGTGAAGACCAGCAGCACGCCCAACATGGCCCACCCGCCGAGGCCGAGCACACCACCGGTCAGCAGGGACATCAGGGCATCGGGCATGACAGCTCTCCGTATCGACGCGGGGATGGCAGACATGATGGGCGCTTGCGTTGCAAACTGCATCCCTGCGGCGGTGATTGCCACCGTCATCCGTGGCACCGTTCACAGTTGGGGACCTGAGTTGTCGAGCCTTGATCCACGCGCCAGCACCATGACTGCCGCCCCGCCCGTTGCGGAGCTGCCCCCCTTGATCGAACTGGACCGCGCCACCGTGGTGCGCGGCCAGGTGAAGGTGCTGCACGGGCTCAGCCTGCGCATCGCGCAGGGCCAGCACACCGCCCTGCTCGGCCCCAACGGCTGCGGCAAGTCGACCTTCATCAAGCTGATCACCCGCGAGCTGTACCCGCTGGCGCAGGTCGACGGCTCCGTGGCAGTAAGGGTGCTGGGGCAGAACCGCTGGCAGGTGGACCGGCTGCGATCGCAGCTCGGCATCGTCACCGGCGATCTCAGCAGCAATCTGGCCGACATGCCGGGCCTGACCGTGGAACAGGCAGTGCTGTCCGGCTTCTTCGCCAGCTACGTGGTGCCGGCCTTCCGCGAAGTGACCGCCGATATGCGCGCACGTGTGGGCGAGACACTGGCGATGACCGGCGCCCTGTCCCTGCGCGACCGCGCCTACGCCGAGTTGTCCGCTGGCGAGACCCGCCGCGTGCTGATCGCCCGCGCGCTGGTCAACCGGCCGCAGGCACTGCTGCTGGACGAACCCTCCACCGGGCTGGACCTGGTTGCCCGCGAGCAGCTGGTGGCGACCATGCGGGTGCTGGCGCAGCAGGGCATCACCCTGGTGCTGGTGACCCACCACATCGAAGAGATCATTCCCGAGATCGAGCGCGTGGTGCTGCTGCGCGATGGCCGCGTGCTGGCCGACGGCACCCGCGCCGAGCTGCTGCGCAACGAACCGCTGTCGGCGGTGTTCGGCGGCGCGATCACCGTCTGCGAGCAGGAAGGCCGGCTGACCGCATACGCGGGGTAGTCGGCATGCCTTTGTAGAGCCGAGCCCACGCTCGGCTGCTCCTGATCACGGCAAACGGCAGCCGAGCATGGGCTCGGCTCTACACAAGAAGGTACAGCGGGCCGGATCCCGGCCCGCTGCACGCAACCTCAGAACCGCAACGCCAGCGCGCGCGACTCGATCGGTGCCATCCGGCTCTGGTCCTGCAGCTGCAGGTCACGCAGCTCGTACGGTGCGCCAAAACCGGCCGGCAACGCGGCCTCGCCGAACGGCAGCACCAGCTGGCCAACGCCTGGGCCATCGAACCACGCGGCTGCATGTGCCTGCGCGACCGGCTTCATCCGGCCATCGCGGGCCGTGGCATACAGCGTGCCACGTGCCTCGTAGCGGCCTGCCGCAGCCACCTGCAGCGGCAGCGCCACCTGGCGGCTGGAAGGGTCCGGTGCTGCCTGGCCACTGAAACGCGCGGTCGGCCGTGCCACCGCGAAGGCCACCTTGCCATCGCGCAGCACGCCATCGGCCTGGGCGAACACCTGCAGCTCCCACAGCCCCTGCACGGTGCCGATGTCGGTCGGGATCCGCACCTGCGCGCGCAGGCTGCCATCGGTGGTGCGCAGCAGGCGCTGCGGCCAGCTGTGGCCATCCGGTGCGACCAGCAGGGCTTCCCCCCCCAGGCCGCCACGACGCGATGCCAGCTGCGCGGTGGTGGCGCCGTCTTCCAGCAGGCGTGCCTGCAGCTGCACGTTGCCACCGGCCAGCACCTGCGCCTGGTTGGCCTGCACTTCCAACCGCAGCGGGCTGTTGGGCTCCAGCACCTGCACCACATAGCGGCCCTGCGCCTGCGTGCTCTGCAGGGTGTACGCACCGGCGGCACTGGTCGCGCCGGTGCGCAGCATGCTGCTGCCATCACTCACCGGCATGCCGGCATCCTGCAGCGCGCGCGCATCGACACTGCGGGCCACGCTGCTGCGGCCAGCCGGGTCGCGCACCTGCAGGGTGTTGGCCGGCAGCGCGCGGGCTCCTGCGGCCGGACTCAGCTGGATCACCGCATCGGGCGCCGTCAGCGGCAGGTCCAGGCCGCGCTGCAGCTGCGTGCCATCGACCTGCTGCCAGTAACTGCGGCTGACCGAGGCATATGGCGTGGCCGCCTGCAGCGGCTGTGCCGGGTCCAGCGCCCAGGCAAACGACAACGGCGCGTGTTCGCTTTCATCGGCAGGCAGCGGCGCGGCCACCAATGCGGCAGGCACCTGATCGCCCGCGCGGGCCGCCTGCAGAGGCTGCGCGGCCTGCGCGGCGGAAAGGGACAGTACTGCCAGCACCGCACTGGCCAGCAGGGTGGAATGGGTCGTCATGGTCATCTCCCTCACTGGGTCAGGTCGTTGCGCAGCAGGGTGCCGAGGCCGAAGCACTCGCGCCGGCTCTGGTTGTGGCTGAGTGGTTCTGCGCCCTGGGTGCGCGCTTTGTCGGTGAACCAGGTGGTGCCGGCCGCCTTCTGGCTGCTGCACTCCAGGAAGCCATCGGAGCAGGACGACAACCAGTTCTGGGTGAACTCCAGGCCAACGTTGGCGGCATAGCCACCGCAGTAGCTGTTGCTGTCCCACACCGCCGATTCCACGTCACTGCCGACCACCGCGCGGAACGGCCTGGGCAACGCCGGGCGACCGGCCGTGCCGTACAGGTTCTGCGCGTTGTAGGTGGCCATGCTGGCCACCTGCTGCTGGCGTACCGCGTCGTTCTTGTAGCCCAGCAGCCAGCCCAGTGACGTTTCGAAGGTATTGCCGTTGAGCACCGCATCGGCCAGTGGCGTGCCCGCCGAAGACGGTGCCAGTGCGTTGACCTTGCGCACCGTGCGGATGATCTTCGGATAGCGGCTGTCGTACGTCGGATTGGACAGGATCCAGCGCATCACGTTGCCGCCGTTGGAATGGGTGATCACCACCAGCTGGGTGATGCCACGGCTGTCGATGAAACTGGTCAGCTGGTTGGCCAGGCAGCCGGCGGCCTCCGGTTTCCACATGTACTGGGTGAAGTCACAGTTGATGACCACATAGTTGCTGCTGTTCGGCAGGCCCTGGCGCACGGTGTCGATGATCGCCGGCTGCCAGTAGTCCTGGGTGGCATTGGTCTGCGCGCCGGTGCCATGCACGAAGGCCACGCCGACCACGTCGGCGGCCTGCGCCGGTGCTGCTGCCAGCCCCAGAAGCAGGGCCAGGACGGTACTTCCTGTTGCGGTGCTGCGCATCGCTTCTCTCCCTCTGTCTTCGGATCCCCCCGACCCGGCTGGAACTGGACGGCCCCTGGTGACTGCCGATGTGCCGATGCTCACGGTGCGGCCGCGTGAAAGTCCGTGCGCTGCGCCCGGATTCAGCAGACTGGCACGCTTCGTTGACGTTCTTCATCTCCTGTGATGACCATGCCGGGTCTGGCCGTATGACCGATGGCCACTGCGGTGCCGCATACGGGCTGCGATCATGACGCGGTGTTTTTCCTCCGGAGCCCGTCCATGTCGCTGATTTCCCACCCCGCCCGCCCGCTGCTCGGCCTCGCCGTTGCCGTGGCCCTGGCCGGCTGTGCTGCCACGGCCACCAAACCGACCGCCGTCGAAGCCAACATCACCACCAAGGCCGTGGGCTATCTGGACAAGAGCGCTGTTCCGGCCAGCCTCGATCTGGTGCCGGCACCGCCGGTGGCCGGTTCGGCCGCCCTCGCCCTGGACGAACAGGTCAGCCGTGAAGCCCGCGCGCTGCGTGGCAGCCCGCGCTTCGCCCAGGCCGGCATCGATGCGGAACTCGGCTTCCCCGAAGGTGCAAACCACTTCTCCTGCGCCGCCGACATCGACGTCGATGCGGTGAAGACTCCGGCGCTGTATCGACTGCTGGAGCGCAGCCGGATCGACGCCAGCGCCGCTACCAAGGCAGCCAAGAACCACTACCAGCGCCCGCGCCCGTTCATGGTCAACGGTGAGCCGACCTGCTCGCCGAAGGACGAGGATGGCCTGCGCAAGAATGGTTCCTATCCATCCGGCCACACCTCGATCGGCTGGGCCTGGGCACTGATCCTGTCGGAGATCGTGCCGGACCGCGCCGATGCCATCCAGGCCCGCGGCCGCAACTACGGCGAGAGCCGCCTGGTGTGCAACGTGCACTGGCAGAGCGACATCCTCGAAGGCCGCTTCATGGGTGCCGCCGCCGTGGCCCGCCTGCACGACAACGCCGCGTTCAACAAGGACCTGCTGGCCGCACGCAAGGAGATCGCTGCCGCGCGCAAGGCCGGCCTGCACTCCAGCCGCGACTGCACCACCGAGAACGCGGTACTGAAGGTGCGCCCGCAGAGCGCGCTGTAAGCCATGCCTCTGTAGAGCCGAGCCATGCTCGGCTCATGGCAGTCGAGCATGGCTCGACTCTACAGAAAGCAGGAAACAGAAGGGCCGGCATTGCGCCGGCCCTTCTTCATTGCACTACCGCAGCGACCGCATCAGAACTTCGCGGTGAACTCCACGCCCCAGGTGCGCGGCTCGTTGAGGAAGCCGGTCAGGTTGTTGAAGTCGATCGCACCGACCACGCGGGTCTGGTTGGTCAGGTTGCGGCCGAACACCGCCACGTCGTACTGGCCATACTCCCAGTTGTAGCCCAGGCGCAGGCCGCCTTCCAGCGAACTACGGCCGCGGAACTCCGGCGACTCGTAGATGAAGAAGTTCACCGCGCTGCGGTAGGCCCAGTCGGTGTAGGCGTACAGCTCGCTGCCATCGCTGAGCGGGAAGCCCACGCGCAGGGTCGCGTTGTGGATCCACTTCGGCGCCTGCGGCAGCGGGTTGCCGTTCACCAGCGCGTAGGTCTGGCCGTTGATCACCGTGGTCGGGTCGGTGATGGTGCAGCCGCCGCCGCAGATCGCCACCGCCAGGTTCTTGTCCTTGATCTCGGTGTCGTTGTAGCTGCTGCCAAAGGTCAGCAGGACGTTGTCGGCTAGGTAGGCCTCCAGGTCCAGCTCGACGCCCTGGCCGATGGTCTTGTCGGCGTTGAGCAGGGTGGCGGTGTTGTTGGAGCCGCCCACGGCGATCAGCTGCTGGCCATCGACGTCGTAGCGGAACACGCTCAGGCCCAGGCGCGCGCGGCGCTCGAACAGGTCGGCCTTGATGCCGGCCTCGTACGAGATGACCTTCTCCGAATCGGCCTGCGACAGACCCGGCGCAAAGGCCAGGCGGCCCTGGATCGACGGCGCGCGGAAGCCCTTGGCCACGCGGGCGTAGGCGTTGATGTCGTCGGTGAGCTTGTAGACGCCGCTCAGGTCCCAGCTGACGTCGTTGACGTCGGTGTTGGCCAGGTACGGGCCACTGACTGGGGTGCCGAACGGAACCGCCTGCAGCACGCTGGCGCTGAAGTCCTTCTTGTCCTGGGTGTAGCGCACGCCGGCACGCAGCTTGAAGCGGTCGGTGACGTCGAAGTCACCCGAGGCGAACACTGCCCAGGCCTTGTTGCGCTGGTTCTGCACCACGTGGCCGGTCTGCGGATTGCCCGGGGCCAGCGAGTCGTAGTTGAAGTTGTTGATGGTCACGTCTTCATCGAAGTAGAAGACGCCGGCCTGCCAGTCGAAGCGGCCCCACTCGTTGGACTCGACGCGGAATTCCTGCGTCCACTGGCGATGGTGCGGCAGGCCATCAGCCGACTCCGAGGAGAACGGAATCAGGCCCGGGCCGTAGTTGCCGGCACCGAGGAAGGCCGCACCGTAGCCACCGTCGATGTCACCGCGGTTGAGCGATTCGGCGGTCTCGTAGCCGGTGATCGAGTGCAGGGTCACCGAGCCGAGGTTCCACTGCAGGCGCGCGCTGCCACCCCAGGTCTCCAGGTCGGAGAAGTTGACGCCGTCGTTGGCCACCTTGTCGCGGTCGAAGTTCTCGACCAGCGAATTGCCACCCTTCTGGATGATGTTGGCGCGGAACAGGCGGGCGGTGCCGTTGAGCTTGCGCTTGTGCAGGTTGAACAGCGCTTCGAAGTCATCGCCTTCGTACAGGAACTGCACGCGGCCTGCCGCTTCGTCATACCCTTCGAAGCCGCTGTTGGGCGCGCCCACACGGGTGTTGTCGACCCAGTCGTCACGACGCTGGTAGATCGCCGAGACGCGCGCCGACCAGCGGTCGGTCAGCGGGCCGCCGTAGGCGCCCTGCACGTTCCAGCTGTTGTAGCTGCCGTAGCCGACGCGGATATAGCCGTCGGCATCCTGCGACGGGCGGGCCGAATCGAACTTGACCACGCCGGCCGGCGTGTTGCGGCCGAACAGGGTGCCCTGCGGGCCACGCAGCACTTCCACGTTGGCCAGGTCGAACAGCGGGAAGCCCTTCAGCAGCGGGCTTTCCTGCACGACGTCGTCGTATACCAGCGACACCGGCTGCGAGGCATTGAGATCGAAATCGGTGTTGCCCAGGCCGCGGATGTAGAAGCGCGGGAAGGCACGACCGTAGGACGACTCGATGTTGAGGCTGGGCACGCGTGCGGCCAGGAAGCGGATGTCATCGCCGGCCGAACCGAGCACATCCAGCTTCTCGCCCTGGATCGCGCTGACTGCGACCGGTACGTCCTTGGCGTTCTCGACACGGCGCTGCGCGGTTACCTGCAGGGTGTCGAGGGCGACCGGATCCTTGGCGGCAGGGGTTTCCTGGGCGGCTGCTACCAGCGGCAGCAGGGCGGAAAGAGCGGCAACGAGAGGGCGCGCGACCGGAAGGCGGCCACGGGAAGTGCGGGTCGGGGACATGGCGGTAGGCTGTGTTTGGAGGGGTGGTAAAACGGCGCTACCAGATAATTGTTGCAATACAGCACCTGCCCCGCAAATGCCGGCCGTTCATGGCCCCGTCGCCCTGCCCCCGGGGCGCTCGCTAGACTCGGGGTTTTCCAGCGCCGCGGAGCCGCCGCAATGACCCAGTGGTACTTCCATGCCTCGGCCCAGGCCGACCGAATCGGACCGCTCGATGACCCGGCCGCGCGCCGTTACGCGCAGGCCAACCCGCGCGCGCTGGCCTGGTGCCAGGGCATGAGCGGATGGACCTCGATTGCCGAAGTGCCCGAACTGCAATCCGCGGCCCCCCACACCCCACCCCCGGTCCCCGCCGCCGCCAGCGGCCGCGCCGACGACATCGAATTCCGCATCGTCGGCCATGAAATGCAGTTCGTGGAAATCGAGCTTGATCCCGGCGAGAGCGCCATTGCCGAGGCCGGCGCGCTGATGTTCAAGGACGCCACGGTGCAGATGGATACCGTGTTCGGCGCCGCCAATGGCGACCAGGGCGGCGGCTTCATGGGCAAGGTGATGGCTGCCGGCAAGCGCGTACTGACCGGCGAAAGCCTATTCGCCACCGTCTACACCCAGAGCGGCCATGGCAAGGGCAAGGTCGCCTTCGCTGCGCCCTACCCTGGGACGGTGCTGGCGATGAAACTGGACCAGCACGGCGGCCGCCTGATCTGCCAGAAGGACAGTTTCCTGGCCGGCGCGCGCGGCGTGCAGATCGGCGTGCAGTTCCAGCGCAAGATCATGACCGGCCTGTTCGGGGGCGAGGGTTTCATCATGCAGAAACTGGAGGGCGACGGCTGGGTGTTCATCCACGCCGGCGGCTGCGTGGTGGAGCGCGAGCTGGCCGCCGGCGAACGCCTGGACGTGGATACCGGCTGCGTGGTGGCCTACCACCCGACGGTGGACATGGACGTGCGTCGGGTGGCCGGCATCAAGAGCATGCTGTTCGGCGGCGAAGGGGTGTTCCTGGCCACGTTGACCGGCCCCGGCAAGGTCTGGCTGCAGTCGCTGCCGTTCTCACGCCTGGCCGGCCGCATGTGGATGGCCGCACCGCAGGGAGGCGGCCAGAGCCGCGGCGAAGGCTCGGTGCTGGGCGGCCTGGGCCGGATGCTGGATGGCGACAACCGGTTCTGACCCACGCGCGGTAGTGCCGGCCGCTGGCCGGCAACCTCATGGGCATCTGCCAGCCTCCCTGCTGTTGCCGGCCAGCGGCCGGCACTACCCACCGACGTACCTGAATGCACGGAGCTTCCCACCCTGCCCGCCCCGCCGCGGCTTCGGTATGCTGGCGCCCTTTCCTGAATCCGGCGCCGCGCGCGCACTGCCGATGAGCCTGTTCCGCCCCCGCATGCTGCTGTCCGTCGCCCTGATCGGCCTGCTGGCCGGCTGCGGTGGCGATCCGGTCCGCCCCACGCCACCGCCTGCGCCGACCGTGGTCCCGCAGGCCAAGCCGGTGAAGATCGGCATCGCCCTGGGCGGCGGCGCGGCCAAAGGCTTTGCCCATATCGGCGTGATCAAGATGCTGGAGGCCAACGGCTTCGAGCCAGCCGTGGTCGCCGGCACCAGCGCCGGCAGCGTGGTCGGCGCCCTGTATGCCAGCGGCATGGATGCCTTCCAGATGCAGAGCAAGGCCGTCGCGCTGGACGAAGCCAGCATCCGCGATGTGCGCCTGTTCTCCGGTGGCCTGGTGCAGGGCCAGAAGCTGCAGGACTACGTCAACGAGCAGGTCGCCAACCGTCCCGCCGAGCGCCTGAAGAAGCCGTTCGCCGCCGTCGCCACCCAGCTCGAAACCGGCGAGCGCGCAATCTTCGTGCGCGGCAACGTCGGCCAGGCAGTGCGCGCGTCGAGCAGCATTCCCGGTGTGTTCGAGCCGGTGAAGATCGGCGGCCGCAACTACATCGATGGTGGCGTGGTCAGCCCGGTGCCGGTGGATGCCGCACGCCAGCTCGGCGCCGACTTCGTGATCGCCGTGGACATCTCCAGCAAGGCCAGCGGCAAGGCGCCGACCGACATGCTGGGCATCGTCAACCAGTCCATCTCGATCATGGGCCAGCGCCTGGGCGAGCAGGAACTGGCGCGCGCCGACATCGTCATCCGCCCGAAGGTACTGGACATCGGTGCCGCCGATTTCAGCCAGCGTGGCACCGCGATCCTGGAAGGCGAAAAGGCTGCGATGGCAGCGATGCCGCAGATCCGCGCCAGGATCCAGCAGCTGCAGCGCGCGCGCGCCGCAGCTGCCGCACCGGCACCGGTGGCCGCGCCGAAGTGCGAGGAAGCCTCGCGCCTGGGCAAGCTGATGGGCCGCAAGGACAAGTGCTGATCCATTGAAGCCAGGCCACCGGGCCCGCCCGGTGGTTGCTCAGGACTCCAGCTGCGACAGCGGCAACGCCTGGAAGCCCTTCACCGTGCGCAGCACGAAGCTGGAATTGGCATCGGCCACGCCACCGGCATTGAGCAGCCGGTCCAGCAGGAAGCGCGAGAAGTGCTCCAGGTCGCGCACGTAGACGTGCAGCAGGTAGTCCATGTCACCCGTCAGCGCGTGGCAGGCCACCACCTCGTCCCACGCCTGCACGCTGTCCACGAAGTGGCCGATGGCGGCCTGGTCGTGCTTTTCCAGCTGCACGCGCACGAAGGCCTGCAGGCCCAGCCGCAGCTGCCGTGGCTCCAGCCGCGCGCCATAGCCGACGATCACGCCCTCGCTTTCCAGCCGCTGCAACCGCCGCAGGCAGGCCGAAGGAGAGAGATTCACCCGCGCCGCCAGCTCGGCGTTGGTGGCGCGCCCATCCCGCTGGATTTCGGCCAGCAGGCGTATATCCGTGCGATCGAACTGGACTTCTCCGGCCATTGTTGCCCCGCAACATGGTGAGTACGCAAGGATATTGCGCCAACAAGGCCAATCGGCGCAACTTTTGCAACCCTGTTGCGCGTCCCCTGCCCTAGCATCATGGGTATCCCATCCAGGAGTGCCGCATGGACCTCGCCCAGCCCCGCCGCGTCGAACACCAGCAGACCGACAAGGGCTACGTGCCGGTGTATACCACCGCGCTCGTCGAGCAGCCATGGGACACTTACAGCGCCGACGACCACGCGACCTGGAGCACGCTTTACCAGCGCCAGCGCGAGCTGCTGGTCGGCCGTGCCTGCCAGGAGTTCCTGGATGCGCAGGACGAGATGGGCATGAGCGCACACATGATTCCGCGCTTCGACCAGCTCAACGAAGTGCTCGGCGCCGCCACCGGCTGGACCCTGGTCGGCGTTGAAGGCTTGTTGCCGGAACTGGATTTCTTCGACCATCTGGCCAACCGCCGTTTCCCGGTGACCTGGTGGATCCGTCGCCCGGACCAGATCGACTACATCGCCGAGCCGGACCTGTTCCACGATCTGTTCGGCCACGTACCGCTGCTGATGAACCCGGTGTTCGCCGACTACATGGAGGCATACGGCCGTGGCGGCGTCAAAGCCCACGCGATCGGCCCGGATGCGCTGCAGAACCTGACCCGCCTGTACTGGTACACGGTGGAGTTCGGCCTGATCGATACGCCCGAGGGCCTGCGCATCTACGGTGCCGGCATCGTGTCGTCGAAGGGCGAGTCGCTGTACTCGCTGGAATCGGCCGCGCCCAACCGCATCGGCTTCGACCTGCAGCGGATCATGCGCACGAAGTACCGCATCGATACCTTCCAGAAGACCTACTTCGTCATCGACAGCTTCGAACAGCTCATGCAGGCGACCTCGCCGGACTTCACCCCGATCTACGCGGCACTGGCCAACCAGGCGCATCTGCCGGCCGGTGAAGTGCAGGGCGACGACCGCGTGTTCCAGAAGGGCACCGGCGAAGGCTGGGCCGACGGCGGCGACGTGTAAGCACACAACGCGCACGGCTTTGCACTGAAAACGGCGCACATGGGTGCGCCGTTTTCGTTGTTGCCTGCCTGCGCCACTGCAGCGACGCAGGCGAGGGCAGGGCACTCAGGCGTCCACGGCCCGGCAGGACCCGCGCACCATCAACTGCGGATGCACGCTGGCCGCGGTCGGCGCGTCGGGAACGTCGGCCTGGACAAGCATGGCGGCGGCGGTGCGGCCGATATCGGAGACGTGGCGACGCACCGACGTCAGCGGCGGCCACAGCCGCGATGCCAACGGGCTGTCGTCGTAGCTGACGATCGACAGCTGCTGCGGCACCGCGATGCCTGCACGCAATGCCACCTGGTACACGCCTGCGGCGATTTCGTCGTTGCCGGCGAAAATCGCACTGGGGCGTTGCTCGCCCATCAGCAGCCGTTCGGCGGCATGCACGCCGGACTCGAAGGTGTCGCCCGCTTCCAGCACGCGCTCGCCGGGCAGGGTCAGGCCGACCTGCGCCAGCCGATCAAGGAAACCATGCGTCCGTTCGCGCGCGGCACGCCGGTCACCCGGTCCGGTGATCACCGCGATGTCGCGGTGGCCAAGCGAAAGCAGGTAGCCCGCCGCAGCGGCAGCACCATCGCGGTCATGGGTGACCACGGCATGGTTCTCATCCTCCGAGGCATGCGCGTTGATGCGCACGTAGCGGCAGTCGATGTCATCGAGCATCTGCGCCAGCGCAGCCGATTCGGACGCACGCGGCCCCAGGATCACGCCGTGCAGCTTCTGCTGCTGCACGAAACGGCGCACGCCCTGCGGGCATTCCGGATCCTGGCTGTCGCAGGGGTGCACCACCAGCTCATAGCCAGTGCCGCGCAGCGCGTCCAGCGCGCCGTGCTGCAGGTCGACGATGCATTGGGCACCCGGATCGTCATACACCAGGCCGATCAGGAAGGAGCGGCGGAATGCCAGCCCGCGCGCGAGAGGATCGGGCACGTAACCGACCTCGCGCATCAACGCCTCGACCTTGTCGCGGGTGTCCTTGCGCACCAGCGGCGAGTTGTTGATGATTCTTGAAACCGTTTTCTTGGAAACTCCCGACAGTCGTGCGATGTCGTTGATCGTGGCAGCCTTGCCCTTCGATACCGGCAACGCGGCATCGCTAATAGTTCGCACTGACATGTATAGAACCAGGTAAGTCGGAAAATTCTAGCCTTGCGCCCGTCGGGCGCGAAGTTGCGGAATGTCGCAGCGGATCTGAATCGTGTCGTGTTCGACAGGCTCTGCTGCGCAAGGTTCCATTGTGATCGCTCTACTGCTTCTGCATCTGAACCGTTCTTCCGCGCGTATTCACCCTGGATGTGGACGCGACGCGCGCGAACGCCAACATTCCCTTAACCATGCTCCGCTACATTCGAGGCATGGACCTGCAGACTTCTCCGTTTCCGCCGTTCCGCGGCCGCGACCGGTTGATCGCCGCAGTCGACGCGGCGATGAGCTCCGGTGATCCCGAGCGCATCACGGCCGACCTGCAGCTGGCGCTGCAGGAAGCCATAACCGACAGCCGCATCGAGTTGCCCGAATGCGTGCATCGGCCGGTCAGTGATCATTACGCGCGACGTCCGCTGTACCACAGCCGCGAACACGGCTACAGCGTGATTGCCATGAGCTGGGGCCCAGGGCAGGGCACGCCGCTGCACGACCACGATGCCATGTGGTGTGTGGAGGGCGTGTGGTTGGGCGAGCTGGAGATCACCCGTTACGAGCTGCTGGAGTGCGCCGGCGAGCGCTGGCGCTTCCGCCGCCACGCCGCGCTGCGCGGGGGCTGCGGCAGTGCCGGCAGCCTGATCCCCCCGCATGAGTACCACACCCTGCGCAATGCCAGCGATGAGGCCCTGGCGATCTCGGTACACGTGTACGAGGCGCAGATGGAGCGCTCGGCGGTGTTCGATCCGCTCGGTGGCGACTGGTACCAGCGCCGCATCCAGGCGCTGCAGGCCGACCCGGCCTGAATCCGGCGCGGTGCGGAGCAGGGCACCATCGCGGTCCGCATGGCATCATGCGCCGCTGCGCTGCCGGCACCGGCAGCATCCGCGATGCCCTGGCGGGCAAGGAGCAAGACGATGTCCAGCGCTGATCCGCGCCTGCGCGCGCTGTTGAAGCTGGCACCGGTGATCCCGGTGTACACCCCCGAAGATGTGAATGAAGCGGTCGAAGTAGCCCAGGCACTGTTCCGTGGTGGGCTGCCGGTGATCGAGGTGACCCTGCGCACGCCGCAGGCGCTGGATGCGATCAAGGCCATGGTCGAGGCCGTGCCGGACGCGGTGATCGGTGCCGGCACCGTACTCAACGCCGCGCAGATGCAGGCGGCGAAGCAGGCCGGTGCGCGTTTTGCCGTTTCCCCCGGTGCCACGCCGGCACTGTATGCGGCCGCGCGTGATGCCGATCTGCCGTACCTGCCCGGTGCTGCCACCGCATCGGACCTGATCCAGGGCCTGGAGCACGGCGCGGACACCTTCAAGTTCTTCCCGGCCGTGCAGGCCGGCGGCGCCGCGCTGCTGGCCGCCTGGCACGGCCCGTTCGCCGATGTGCGCTTCTGCCCGACCGGCGGCATCAGCGCGCAGACCGCGCCGCAGTTCCTGCACCTGCCCAACGTGCTGTGCGTGGGCGGTTCGTGGCTGACCACCCCGGCGCTGCTGCAGACCCGCGACTGGGACGCCATCGAGCGCTTGGCCCGCGAGGCCTCGGTGCTGGCCAGCTGAACCTGCTTCGCGGATCTTCAAAGGTTTGATCGTGATCAAAGCGCCGGCCTCGCGCCGGCGTCATTCTGTGGGCAAGCGCACTACGGAGATCCGAACATGAATTCCACCATGAAGGCCGCTGTCGTGCGTGAGTTCGGCAAGCCACTGGTGATCGAGGAAGTCTCGGTACCGCGCCCGGGGGCGGGCGAGGTACTGGTCAAGATCGAGGCTTGTGGCGTCTGCCACACCGACCTGCACGCCGCCGAGGGCGACTGGCCGGTGAAACCGAACCCGCCGTTCATCCCCGGCCACGAGGGCGTGGGGCACGTCGTGGCCGTGGGAGGCGGGGTAGGGCACGTCAAGGAAGGCGACAGGGTCGGCATCCCCTGGTTGTACTCGGCGTGTGGTCATTGCGAACACTGCCTGGGTGGCTGGGAAACGCTGTGCGAGACGCAGCGCAATACCGGCTACTCGGTCAACGGCGGCTTCGCCGAGTACGCACTGGCCGATGCCAACTATGTCGGCCTGCTTCCGAAGGAGGTGGGCTTCGTCGAGATCGCGCCGGTGCTGTGCGCCGGCGTGACCGTCTACAAGGGACTGAAGGTCACCGACACCAAGCCCGGTGACTGGGTGGCGATTTCCGGCATCGGTGGCCTGGGCCACATGGCCGTGCAGTACGCCCGCGCGATGGGCCTGAACGTGGCCGCGGTGGACGTGGACGACACCAAGCTGGCACTGGCCCGCCAGCTGGGCGCGCAGGTCACCGTCAACGCGCGCACCACCGACCCGGCCGCGTTCCTCAGGAAGGAAATCGGCGGCGCCCACGGTGCACTGGTCACCGCAGTGTCACCGAAGGCGTTCGAGCAGGCGCTGGGCATGGTGCGCCGTGGCGGCACTGTCTCGCTCAATGGCCTGCCGCCCGGCAACTTCCCGCTGGACATCTTCGGCATGGTGCTCAACGGCATCACCGTGCGCGGCTCGATCGTCGGTACCCGCCTGGACCTGCAGGAATCGCTGCAGTTCGCCGCCGAGGGCAAGGTCGCGGCCACGGTCAGCACCGACCGCCTGGAAAACATCAACGACGTGTTCGCGCGCATGCATGCGGGCACCATCGAAGGCCGCGTGGTGCTCGACTTCGCTGCCTGACCGCCTGTGCATGGCCGCCGTCGCTCCGTCCCCCTCTCCCACGGACGCGGCGGCCATGCCGATTCATCGGTAGTGCCGGCCGCTGGCCGGCAACGCGGGCACTCTGTGGCCGCCGTACAATGCGCGCATGCCCGCCCTGCTCAAGACCCTGTTCCTGTCCATCGTCGCCCTGATCGGCGGCGTGCTGTCGCTTGCGCTGGTCAGCAGCGTCGCCAGCTGGCTGCCACCGTTGCTGGGCCTGTCGCCGGACAACAACAGCGTGCAGCTGGGCTGGGATCTCACCTTCAGCGTGCTCGGTGGCATCGCCGGGGTTTCCTTTGCCACCTATTACGCGCCCTGCTGGCCGCGATCGCACGGCTTCTCGATCTGGTCGCTGGTCGCGCTGGGCTGTGGCTACGCCATGTGGACGGCGGGTGCGGATTTCCCGTTCTGGTTCGTCATTTCACTGCTGGCGTCGCTGCCGTTGCAACTGCTGGCCGGCTGGTGGTTCGGGCGCCGCCCCTCGCGCGATCAATGACCTGCTTCACCTCCGTGATAGCGTGGTTGTCCACCGGCTTGGCACAGGGACTTCCATCTTCTTGATCAGCGTCGATAGATTGGAGACTAATGGTTTCCATTCCTTGGATATCCATCACTCTGGTCATGCCACTGCTCATATCAAGGAAGGCCAGCCGCGTTGCGGACTCCGCGATTACGGACCCGCATCCCAAGCGGGTTTGATCGCGCCAAAGCTCCACGCAAGGCTCAGTTGCCCGCGAAGTACATACATCACGCCGGATGCTCTCAGCCCAAGAGCTGCCCGCTGATTGCCCCACTGCCGCAGGAATGGCAACGATCAGAAGCGTGAATGCGGAAGTCATCATGCCAATCATCGGCAGCAATGAGGCAATCAGGATGGCGTAGGCAATGGCTCTCTTTCGTGGCGTGAGCTGCCGCTTCTTGGTCAGCTTGGAAGAATCTACTGGCCATTTGAATATCAGCACGACCAGCGCGATACCCACCACAAAGATGATGAAAGGGATTGGATGTTGTTGGAGGAGATAAGGGAACTCGCTTGCTGCGTTCACAAGTGCCGTAGCTCCGAGCTCGAACATTGCATCACGCGTTATCGAGAATCCTTCGCCGGGTATGCCAAGCGCTGCAAGATATGCACTGCGCGCGGTGCTTCCGATCCAATACATTAGAACACCACCGACAGCTGCTATTGACGTCGCTGCAACGGTCAGCTTACCCCAGTCAAGACGCATTGCTTCTCGGACATCACTACCGACAGCTTGTCGTTCCTTCATCACGCTTCGCGCCTGCAGACATGTGTCCTGTAGAGAACGGCAGTTGCTTCCAAAAGTTAAGAGGCAGAAACGACATTGGTGCTTAGCCAGATTTGTCGTCGGAGACGCCAGCGTCGCCTAATCTGCTTTTTCTGCAGCAGACATTCGTTCGCAGTCTTGCGCCTCTCTCGACGTTAGCCATTAAGCGACGGCAGCCTCTGCTTCAACCGCGCGATGCCCTGCCATGGGTCACCCTTCAGCCGCTTGGCGCGCGCCAGCGCCTTGGCCATCGGAAACGCGTCGGCCGCGCTCACCCGGGCCAGTTCTTCCCAGCGCAGCGGCACCGCCACGCCGGCAGCATCGCGCGCGCGCAGCGACCACGAACACACGCTGGTGGCACCGCGTGTGTTGCGCAGCCAATCGATGAAGATCACGCCGCCGCGCTTGGCCTTGCTCATCGTCGCCACGTAGCGATCAGGCTGCTCCAGCGCCATTGCCTGCGCGAACGCCTCGCAGAACGCCTTGGCCTCGTCCCAGCCAGCCTTGGGCTGCAGCGGCACCACCACGTGCACGCCCTTGCCACCGGACAGCCGCACGAAACTCTTCAGGCCGACTTCCTGCAGGCGGTCACGGACATCACGCGCAGCAGCTTTCACCTCTGCCCAACCCACCCCTTCACCGGGATCGAGATCGAACACCAAGCGATCCGGGTGCTCGGGATCGGCCACGGTCGCGCCCCACGGATGCAGCTCCAGGGTGTTCATCTGCACCAGTTGCAGCAGGCCCCGCACATCGTCGATGTAGACGTAGTCCTCGCGGCCGCTCTTCTGCTGAAGGGGCACCGCGTGCACGGCATCGCCCAGGCCGGGGCCATGGTGCTTCTGGAAGAAGCAGGCCTTGCCCACGCCATCCGGGCAGCGCAGCAGTGACAAGGGCCGCCCGGCAATTTCGGGCAGGATCCAGCGCGCCACGCGCTGGTAGTAGGCCGCCACGTCGCCCTTGCTGAGCTTCTGCCTTGGGAACACCACCCGCTCTGGATGGGTGATCTGGACCTCGCCCCCGGCTTCAGCACTCGAGACGGCCACTCCCAGGTCCTCCTTCTGCTTGTCGCTGCGCAGCCGCTTGAAACTGGCCTGGCGCAGCAGGCCTTCCTTGCCCCAGCCACGGAATGCCACCTCCGCCACCGTCACCGGCTTCACCCAGCGCACGCTGGCGGCGCGGAACGGCACGTGCGCCGGCAGCTGCAGCACAGGCGTCTTCACCGCCAACGGCTGCAGCGCCTTGTGCAGCGCGCGCAGGCTTTCGTCGTCGAAGCCGGTGCCAACGCGGCCCACATAGCGCAAGCCGCCCTTGTCCGGCGTCGCCAGCAGCAGCGAGCCGAACCCCACCCGGGAGCCCTTCGGTGCCGTGTAGCCGACAATCGCGAACTCGTCGGTGTCTTCGTGCTTCACCTTCACCCAGCTGCGTGCACGGGTGTTCACGTAGGGCGCATCCACCTGCTTGCTGACGATGCCTTCGAATCCCGCCTTGCCGCTGGCATCGAATACCTGCGGGCCATGGTCGATCACGTGCTCGCTGAAGGCCAGGGTTCCGGGCGTGGGACCGATGAGATCCTTCAGCAGCGCCTTGCGCTCCAGCAGCGGTGAACGACTGATGTCCACGCCGGCCACACCCGGCAGATCGAAAACGATGTAGCGCAACGGTTGCTTCGAACTCCCGTCGATCACGCGCTGCAGCGCGGCGAAGTCGCTGCGTCCATCCCGGTCCAGCACCACCAGCTCACCGTCCAGGCGCGCATCCCGCACCGGCAGTGCCTGCACGGCCTGTACCACCTCGGGGAAATCACCGGTCCAATCCAGGCCGTTGCGGGAGCGCAGCGTCACCTTGCCTTCGTGCAGATCGGCCAGCAAGCGATAGCCATCCCACTTGATCTCATGCAACCAGCGCTCGCCGTCCGGTGCACTGTCGCGATGATCGGTCAACTGTGGCTTGAAAGCACGCGGGTAGGGCGTGTCACGCGCGCCGTCCAGGTTCAGCGCTCGCGCATGCCAACGCGCATCGACCTTGCCGGTCGCCGATCGTGCAGCCGGTGCGGCGCGCGTTGACTTGCCCACCGTGCGCTTGCTCACTGCGGATGTGCGTTTCGGCATGGGGGATTGGAGCAGATCATCTGCTTCGGCATCACGCGCTTCCTCGTCGTCGCGTTTGATCAACAACCACTGTACCTGGCGTCCCTTCATCGCTGTGCGCACCAGCTTCCAGCCGCCAGCCAGGCGTTGCCCATGCAGCACGAAGTCGATCTTTCCCGCTGCCAGTGCCTGCAGTGGATCGCCTTCGCAGGCCCATGTGCCGTGATCGAAGACCTCCACGTGGCCAGCGCCGTAGTGGCCTTCGGGAATATCTCCTTCGAAACCGGCGTAGGACAGCGGATGGTCTTCCACTTCCACGGCCAGCCGCTTGTCACCAACGCGAAGCGAAGGACCCTTCGGCACCGCCCAGCTTTTCAGCACACCGTCCATCTCAAGGCGGAAGTCATAGTGCCGCGAAGTGGCATGGTGCAGCTGTATGACAAAGATCGGCCGCCGCTTCGGGTTGCCGTGTGCGGGCGTGTCGTCAGGTTCCGGTGTCTGCCCGAAGCCACCGCCAAGTCGGCGCTTTCGCCGGTACTGGTGCAACGACATGGCTCAACCTGCCTTGCGCCGTGCAGCGGTTTTCTTTGCGGCCTTCTTCGTTGCCTTCTTTGCGGCCTTCTTTACCGTCGGCTTGGTGGCTGCTTTCCGCGTTGCCATCTTCTTCGCCGGCGTACGCTTGTTCGCGTCCAGGCTCTTCTGCAGCAGCGCCATGAAATCGACCACGTTGGTGGTGGAATCCTCGCGCGGTACAGGCTCATCCTCCACCCGGGTGGTACCGCCCTTGGACTTGATGCGCTTGTTCAGCACCTGCTGCAGGCGCTCGCGGAATTCGTCGTGGTACTGCGACGGATCCCAATCACCGGACATCGACTCGATCAACTGCTCGGCCATCGCCGTTTCCTTGCTGCTGATGCGGTAATCGGCGAGCTTTCCGGTGGGCAGCTTGTAATCTTCGGGATCCACCAGTTCCTGCGGATAGCGCAGGATCATCAGCACCAGCGCGTCCGCATGCGGCATCACCGCGCACAGGTATTCGCGGGTACGCACCACCACCCGGGCGATGCCCACCTTGCCGGTACTGCGCAATGTCTCGCGCAGCAGCACGTAGCCCTTTTCGGCCTTCTTGCCGGGCACCAGCAGGTAGGGTTTCTCGTAGTAGCGCGGGTCGATCTGCGCGGCATCCACGAACGATTCCACCTCCACCGCTTCGTGGCTTTCCGGTGCCGCAGACCGGATATCGCCTTCCTCCAGCACGACATAGCTGCCCTTGTCGTACTCATAGGCTTTGACGATGTCCTTCCATGGCACTTCCTCGCCGGTATCGGCGTTGACCCGCTCGAAGCGGATCGGCTTGCGGTCGCGGGAGTCGAGCATGCGGAACTGCAGATCGACCTTGCGTTCGCCTGACATCAGCGACACCGGCACGTTGAGCAGGCCAAACGACAGCGTGCCGGTCCAGATCGGGCGGGCCATGGGCGTACCTTTGGCGGGGCAGGGCATCCAGCATCGGATGGGCGGTGTAAACCACCCGTGTCGATACCGTGCACGTCAGGTGGCGCGACCACTTGGCTGTAGAGCCGAGCCCACGCTCGGCTGCTTCAAGTGCCCGCCACTACTGCAGCAACGGCCTCACCGCCACCGCAGGAATATGATCCAGCGCGCGCCAGGCGTCTTCCACCACCGGCCGTGCCTGCGACCAGCTCAACCGCGACTGCCCGCGCATCTGTTCCCAGTGTTCGGCCAGTTCCTCACAGGTATCCGCGGCGTCACCGCGCGGCCAGTCCGCAGCGTGGGTGGTCAATGCGAAGGCATAGACCGGGCATAGATCGCGCCAGTTGCGGTGGTTCTGCCCGCGACGCTCTTCATAGTCGCTGAGCATGTACTGCAGGTAGTCCTGCGCCACCGCCTGCGGATCTTCATGGCGGCGCGTGCGGCGTTGTGCGGTGCGCTGGCCGAGCGGATCGAGCAGGGCGTTGAACACGGACGGTGCGGGTCGTTCAAGACGGGGCATGGCCGGCTCCTGCAGCGGGGGCGGGTGGGCAGGAATACGCGCGGTGCTGTTACCGGGGGGTGAGCGAGATGTTCATGACGCCGGGTTCGCGGCGGCTTTACCTGTGGCGCGGTGTAGTGGGAGCCCCGAGCGCAGGTAGCCAGACCATGAGCCGAGAGAATTCCCGAGACCCGTTGCGGGAAAACCACCCGCCCATTCCCGGTGAACAGCGCGGCAAGCGCGATGCCGACAATGCCGACTACCGCGGCACCGGCGCACCTTTCTACGACGCCGAGCACGGTGGCGACCATCTGCCGGTGAAGCACGAGGCTGAACAGGCCGCCCAGGACCGCAAGGATGGCGGCGACCGCCATCGCGGCGGCCAGGAAAGCCCGCTCAAGCGTCGCGAACGCAAGCAGCGCGCCAGCGACAACCAGGACGAGGCGCTGGAGGAGACCTTCCCGGCCAGCGACCCGACCTCGCCGTTCGTACCGGCCAAGGCGCCCGACTGACGGGTAGTGCCGGCCCCTGGCCGGCAACCCCCTGACGCCCTGTACGGCGCGATGCCGGCCAGGGCTCCGATTTACGGGTAGTGCCGGCCGCTGGCCGGCAGCCTTCTGACGTCCTGCACGGCGGGATGCCGGCCAGCGGCCGGCACTACCCAGTCAACGCCAGGACCATTGCAGGCCCACGCTGGCCCGGCGCCCGGGTCCCGGTTCGTAGAAGCGCCCGTTGCCGTCGTTGACGATCACCGAGCCGATGTAGGCCTGGTCCAGCACGTTCTCCAGCCGGGCGAAGGCGCGCAGCTCGCCACCTGGCAGTGTCCAGAAACGACCGGCCTCCAGGTTCAGCAACGCGTAGCCCGGCGCCCGCTCCGTGGCCACGTCGTTGACCAGGGTATCGGTGCTGGCGGCGGCCTCCAGCGCCCACTGCCAGTCGGCCGGGGTCCACTGCAGCCGGGCAAATGCCTGCTGGCGCGGTACGCCGGGCAAGCGGCTGCCGGCGGAAACCCAGGTGTTCGAGGTCAGGTACGGCGCACGCACCTGCGCCTGCAGCCAGGTCCAGGCCACCTGCAGTTCCAACTGTTCTGCCAACGGCTGCCGGTAGCGCAGTTCCACGCCCTGGCGGCGGGTGCGGCCGATGTTGCGATAGGTGCTGCGTCCGCCGATGTTGCTGGCAACTGCCAACTCATCGTCGGTATCTGCGCGGAACAGGCTGATATCGAACTGGGTTCCGGCCTGTGCATGCCATTTGCTGCCCACCTCCAGGCTGCGGCTGCGCGCCGCCGCCAGATCCAGCGCCAGTCCCGCCTGCCCGTCGGCGCGATACCCCAGCTCGTTGAAGGTGGGCGTCTCGAAGCCACGGCCCACCGCCGCGTGCAGTCGCCACTGCGGGCTGGCCGCGAAGCTGATTCCGGCCACCGGCGTGGTGGCCCGGTAGCGGCGGTGGCCGCTGTCGTCCGGGTTGCGGGCGGTGATGTAGTGATCGTCGGATTCGAAGCGCACGGCGCTGTGACGCACGCCAGCCAGCAATGACCAGCGTGGACTCCACTGCCACCACGCCTGGGCGAACTGATCGACGTTCTGCACGGTGTCGATCTGGTCTCTGCGCAGCCGCCCACGCACGCCGAGAGCGCTGCCGATGAAGTTCTCGTAGCCGGTGCGATGCTGGCGCTGGCGGTCGGCGCTGAGCCCGGCCACCAGATCCAGCGGTCGGCCGGCGAGGTCGCCGTGCCAGCCCCAGCGCGCGTCCAGCCCGCCATAGCCGCCCTCCAGGTCGATCACCCCGCCGGCATGCAACGGGCTGTTGGTCTGAGCTGCCGGCGGGATCGGCAGGTACTGGCGTACCGCGCGCTGGCCGACATAGCCCATCAGCTGCCAACGCTGCGCCCCGGTTTCACGGGTCCAGCGCAGGCCAGCCTGCTGCTGGCGCACCGATTTACGGGTGTTGTACTGGTGCGCCACGGCGGTGGCCTGGCGCGGATCGGCCGCCACCTGGGTACGGCTCAGGCCCAGCGGGTCCTGCGCATCGGGGGCATCGAAGGCATTGAGCAGCAGCTCCAGCCGCCCCCCGCCGAGATCGCCACCGATACGCGCAGCGAGCGATTCGCGGCGGGCACGGCTGTGGTCGCGCCAGCCATCGGTGCGGAAGTGATTGGCGGCGATGTTGTAATCCAGAACACGGCCGGCACCCTTCAGTTGCGCGCCGACGCTGAGCGTGTTGTCGGCACCCGCGTTGACGCGCAGCCGCCACGGGTCGCCGGCCTGGCCCTGTGCGCTCCAGACCTGCAGCACGCCGCCGGAGGAATTGCCGTACAGCGCCGAGAACGGCCCGCGCAGCACGTCGATCCGTTCGGCACCGAGCAGGCTGGCATGCGACAGCTGGCCCTGTCCGTCGGGCATGGTCGCCGGCACCCCGTCGATCAACACCCGCACCCCACGCACACCGAAGGTCGAGCGCGCACCAAAGCCACGGATCGACAGCTGGGTGTCCTGCGCGAAGTTCTGGCGGTCACGGGCGACCAGGCCCGGGACCCCGGCCAGCGCCTCGGACAGCTGTGCGCCGGCGCCGGCGCGGCCGGCGTCGATCCAGACCGTGTCCAGGCTGGCCGGCAACGCGAACGGGTCGATGCCCGGCACCCGCGCTGCCTGCACCTGCACGCTGGGCAGGGCGGTCGGTGCGGGCCCGGCCACGGCCGCCCAGGGCGACAGCAGCAGGATGGACAACGGCAGGCAATGGCGACGTGCGGCGGGATTCATGATTCAGGTTGATGGATCAGGCGGCAACGCACGCCATGGTACGGGGCTACCGATGACGACGGCGGCGGCCAGCCCCGGCAGGCTTTGTTACGATGGGCTGTTTCCGGCTGCAAGGCCGCAGACCGCGTAGCGCACTTCCTCCCCCTTTCCGTCTACCGAACGAGTACCGCCGTGTCCTTCTTTGCAAACGTGGAACTGGTCCCAGGCGACCCGATCCTGGGCCTGACCGAGGCGTACAACGCCGACAGCCGCCCGACCAAGGTCAACCTGGGTGTGGGCATCTACTACGACGAGAGCGGCCGCATCCCGCTGCTGCGCGCCGTCAAGCAGATCGAGCAGCAGCTTGCCGCTGACGCCAAACCGCGCGGCTACCTGCCGATCGATGGCCTGCCGGCATACACGCAGGCCACGCGAGAGCTGGTGTTCGGCAAGGACTCGCCGCTGCTGGCCGCCGGCCGCGTCACCACCGCACAGACCGTCGGTGGCAGCGGTGCGCTGCGCGTCGGCGCCGACGTGCTGAAGAAGCTGCTGCCGCACGCCACCGTGGCGCTGAGCAACCCGAGCTGGGAGAATCACCGTGCGGTGTTCAGCGCGGCCGGTTTCGAGGTGCTGGATTACACCTATTTCGACCCGGCCAGCCATGGCGTCGACTTCAACGGCATGCTGGCCGACCTCGGCAAGCTGGAAGCCGGCACCGTAGTGCTGCTGCACGCCTGCTGCCACAACCCCACCGGTGCCGACCTCACGGTCAGCCAGTGGAAGCAGGTCGCGCAACTGCTGAAGGACAAGCAGCTGTTCCCCTTCATCGACATGGCCTACCAGGGCTTCGACAAGGGCATCGAGCAGGATGGCGCCGCCGTGCGCATCATCGCCGAAGCCGGCATCGACAGCTTCATCGTCGCCAACTCGTACTCCAAGTCGTTCTCGCTGTATGGCGAGCGCGTGGGTGCGCTGTCGATGGTGGCGCCGACCGCTGCTGACGCCAAGGCCGTGCAGTCGCAGGTCAAGCGTGTGATCCGCACCATCTACTCCAGTCCGTCCACCCACGGTGCCGCGCTGGTGGCCGGCGTGCTGACCAACCCGGAACTGCGCGCGATGTGGGAGCAGGAGCTGACCGAGATGCGCGAGCGCATCCACGCCCTGCGCCAGGGCCTGGTCGAAAAGCTGGCCGCTGCCGGTGCGCCGCAGTTCGGCTTCATCAACGAACAGGCCGGCATGTTCTCCTACTCGGGCCTGAGCCGTGAGCAGGTCGAACGCCTGCGCGACGAGTTCGGCATCTACGCCGTCGGCACCGGCCGCATCTGCGTGGCCGCGCTGAACCAGAACAACCTGGAATACGTCGCCAAGGCCGTGGCCACCGTCGCCAAGGGCTGAAGCAAGGCTGCAGTGGTTTGACAACAAAGGCGCCGAAAGGCGCCTTTGTTTTTGTTTCTGCTTTGCCTCTGCCTTTGCCACACCCTCCGCGCTCGCGGCGAACCCTGAAGCGCAGGGCGAGGTACGCCGTGGCCAGGACCGTGAGGCGCATGGATGCGCCGACCGAGCCCCCATGGATGGGTTTACGGCGTGTCCTGGCCACGGTGTACCTCGCCCTGTGCCTCCATGAAGGAAGGCGCCACCAGCGCAACGCATCTGGAAACGATTACGCCATCCCGCGCTCACGCACGCCCCCGCCAGACGGGCGACAATAGGCGTTTTCCCGCTGCCGAGACCTGCCCGACCATGTCCCGTACTTCGTTGACCCGCTTCCTGATCCAGGAACAGCACGCCGGCCGCATCAATGCCGACCTGCGCCAGCTGATCGCCGTGGTCGCCCGCGCCTGCACCAGCATTTCCATCGCCGTCAGCAAGGGCGCCCTCGGTGGCGTGCTCGGCGACGCCGGTACCGGCAACGTGCAGGGTGAAGCACAGAAGAAGCTGGACGTGATCAGCAACGAGATCCTGCTCGAAGCCAATGCCTGGGGTGGCCACCTTGCCGCCTGCGCCTCGGAGGAAATGGACCACAGCCAGCCGGTGCCGGACATCTACCCGCGCGGTGATTTCCTGCTGCTGTTCGATCCCCTCGACGGCAGCTCCAACATCGATGTCAACGTCTCCGTCGGCACCATCTTCTCCGTGCTGCGTTGCCCGACCAACGTCGAGCTGCCGGGCGATGACGCCTTCCTGCAGCCGGGCAGCAAGCAGATCGCCGCTGGCTACTGCATCTACGGGCCCAGCACCCAGCTGGTGCTGACCGTCGGCCATGGCACCCACGCCTTCACCCTGGACCGCGAGAAGGGCGAGTTCGTGCTGACCACCGAGAACATGCAGATTCCGGCGGCCACCCAGGAATTCGCCATCAACATGTCCAACCAGCGTCACTGGGAAGCGCCGATGCAGGCCTACGTCAGTGATCTGCTGGCTGGCAAGGAAGGCGCGCGCGGCAAGAACTTCAACATGCGCTGGATCGCCAGCATGGTGGCCGACGTGCATCGCATCCTGACCCGCGGCGGCATCTTCATCTACCCGTGGGACAAGAAGGATCCGTCCAAGGCCGGCAAGCTGCGCCTGATGTACGAAGCCAATCCGATGGGCCTGCTGGTCGAACAGGCCGGCGGCGCCGCCTGGACCGGGCGCGAGCGCATCCTCGACATCCAGCCCGACCAGCTGCACCAACGCGTGCCGGTGTTCCTGGGTTCGCGTGAGGAAGTGGCCGAAGCGGTGCGTTACCACCACGCGCACGACGAAGCGCAGGGCTGACGGCTCGACGCCTGACGGCGGTCATGGCAGTTCGATGACATGACCGCAGGGTGACACCGCGGGCGGCAAACGGCACCATCAAGCCGTTGCCGCCGAAGGAATGCACGCATGCACGAGCAGGGCCCGGTCGATTTCATCGAAGTCATCCACAACGCCGTCCCCAGTGAGGTCTGCGCGGCCATCGTCGAGCGCATGCGTGCCACGCGTGGCCTGCTGCCCGGTGCGGTGGGCAGTGGCGTGTTCCCCGAACTCAAGCACAGCAAGGATCTGCGCATCAGTGGCCTGGACGGCTGGCAGGACATCGACCAGCAGCTGCAGATCGCGGTGTTCAACGGCCTGCTGACTTATCTACGCCGTTATCCACAGGCATTGATCGCGCCGCTGATGTTGCAGATCCAGGACAGCAATGGCCAACCGCGACGCCTGTCTGCCGAGGACTTTCCCGACATGCCGCAACAGCAGCTGGCCGACCTGGCCCGCACCTGCCTTCGTCCGGGTGCGATCAACCTGCAGTGGTACGCCGCGGGCGAGGGTGGCTACCCGTACTGGCACTGCGAGCTGTACCCGAAGGATGCGCAGGCCGAGACCCTGCACCGGCATGTTCTGTGGACGCTGTACCTCAATGACGACTTCGACGAGGGCGAAACCGAGTTCCTGTTCCAGGGGCGGAAGATCGCGCCGCGCACCGGCAGTTTGCTGATTGCGCCGACGGCGTTCACCCACACCCATCGCGGCAATCGGCCACAGGGTGGCGACAAGTTCATCGCCACCAGCTGGATCCTGTTCCAGAGTGCGCAGAAGTTGTTTGGGGGGTGACGCCGAACTGCTCGTCGGCCTTGATGTACAGTCGAGCCATGCTCGACTGATGGCCTCAGAACAACGACCCTTGCGGCGAATCCTTCTTCGGCGGCAACGGCTTCTGGAACCGGCTGCAATCCAGCTTCGGCCAATGGCTGTTCTGCGCATTGAATCCCAACCGCTTGCGCGCCAGCTTGAAGCGGTTGTTCAACAGATCGGCATACACGCCCTGGCCGCGCATGCGGGTGCCGAACTGGCTGTCGTAGTCCTTGCCACCACGCAGCTGCTGGATGGTACTCATCACGTGCGCGGCGCGATCGGGATGATGGGTATCGAGCCAGTCGCGGAACAGTGGCGCCACTTCCAGCGGCAGGCGCAGCAGCACGTAGCCTGCGGTACTGGCGCCTGCATCGTGCGCAGCCTCCAGCACCGCTTCAAGTTCGCTGTCGTTGATCCACGGAATCACCGGTGCCACCATCACGCCCACCGGGATACCCGCGTCATGCAGGCGCTTCATCGCGCGCAATCGTGCATGGGGTGCTGATGCGCGCGGTTCCAGCTTCGCGGAGAGATGCGGGTCCAGCGAGGTCACCGAGAAATGCACACTGACCAGGTTCTCCGCCGCCAGCGGCGCGAGCAGATCAATGTCGCGCTCGACCAGTGCGTTCTTGGTGATCAGCGAAAACGGATGCCTGGTTTCCAGCATCACTTCGATCAGCTGGCGGGTCAGCTTGAACTTGCGCTCGATCGGCTGATACGCATCGGTGTTGATGCCCAGCGCGATCGGCTGCGGCACGTAACCGGGTTTCGACAGTTCCTTGCGCAGCAGCTGAGGCGCATTGGTCTTGGCGAACAGCTTGGTCTCGAAGTCCAGGCCAGGTGACAGGTTCAGATAGGCATGGGAAGGGCGCGCGAAGCAGTAGGAACACCCATGCTCACAACCGCGATACGGATTCACCGACTGGCTGAAGCCGACGTCCGGCGAATTGTTGCGGGTGATGATGCTGCGCGCGGTCTCGGCGCGCACCTCGGTGCGCAGGCGCGGCGCGAGGAACTCCTCACTCTCATCGACCGCCCAGCCGTCGTCCACCGCCTCGCTGACGGTGCTTTCGAAGCGTCCGGCGAGGTGGGACGTGGAACCTCGGCCCTTGATCGCAATACCCATTGCGGCAGCGTACGCCGGGGCTGTCTCAATGGCTGCGACGGCCGCCTGAAGGGTTCAGGGCAAGTCTGAGCCGAGCGTGGGCTCGGCTCTACAGTGGATACGGATACCTTGTAGAGCCGAGCCTACGCTCGGCTGCAATGCATCAAAGCAGCGCCAGGTACCCGCGCACGGTGGCATCCAGCCCGTCATACAGTGCCTCGCCGATCAGCGCGTGGCCAATCGACACCTCCAGCACGTCCGGCACGTGGCCCAGGAAATCGCGCAGGTTGTCCTGCGACAGGTCATGGCCGGCGTTGACGCCCAGGCCCACCGCCTGCGCCCGCCGCGCCGCAGTGGCGAACAGTTCGAGCATTGCCGCAGCGTCGCCCGCCGCATGCGCCTCTGCGTAGGGGCCGGTGTACAACTCGATGCGGTCGGCACCGACCTCGGCGGCCTGCTCCAGCGACGGGTTGCCCGCATCCACGAACAGGCTGACCCGGCAGCCCATCGCCTTCAGTTGGGCAATCAACGGGCGCAAGCGCTCGGCGTCGCGTTCGAAGTCGAAACCGTGGTCGGAGGTGATCTGGCCATCGCCGTCGGGCACCAGGGTGGCCTGCGCCGGACGGGTCTGTTCGCACAGCGGCAGCAGCCCCGGGTACCCCTCGCGCGGCGGCGCAAATGGATTGCCCTCGATGTTGAATTCCACGCCACGCGCGCGGGTCAACGTGGACAGGGCCAGCACGTCCTCGGCGGTGATGTGGCGGCGGTCCGGCCGCGGATGCACGGTGATGCCATGCGCGCCGGCATCCAGGCAGGCCTGGGCGGCGCGCACCACGTCCGGTTCGGCACCGCCGCGCGAATTGCGCAGGACGGCGATCTTGTTGACGTTGACGCTGAGCTGGGTCATGGAACGGAACTACTTGGAAAGAGGGGACGGATCGTTGTCGTTGGCGTCATCGTTGCGGCGCGCCTGGGCCTGCTCGCGCAGGCGGCGCAGTTCCTCGGCATCGATCAGGGTGGCCGGGTCGCGCTGCAGGTCGCCGAAACGGGCCACGTAACGACCGCGTACCCAGGCCAGCAGGAAGCCGAGCGCAGCCAGCAGGCACAGGGTCATCAACCCCGCGCTTGGGGTCTTCAGCGCGAAGGCAAAGCAGCCCAGCGCCAGCAGCAGGTACAACCAGTACATAGTCGGGCTCCCCGGATGATCGCCGCAGTGTAGCGCTGCGTCAGAGCAGCGGCGAGGCCAGCCGGGCGAAGGCCTCGGGCAGGCGGTGCAGCCACAGCGAGCGCCCGGCCTGGTCATGCACCCGGGTGGCGCGATCGAATTCACCCTGCAGCAGCTCGGCCAGGGCCGCCACGCGGTCCCGGTCGCTGATCATCATCGACAGCTCGAAGTTCAGGCGGAAGCTGCGGTGGTCGAAGTTGGCACTGCCGACAATGCAGACGTCGTCGTCGGCGATGAACGCCTTGGTGTGCAGCATGCGCGGGCCGTACTCGTAGATCTTCACGCCGGCATGCAACAGTTCGTCGAAGTACGAGCGCGCGGCCTGGGTCACGAACCAGGAATCGCTCATTTTCGGTACCAGCAGGCGCACGTCCAGGCCGCCCAGCGCGGCCGAAGTCAGCGCCATCCGTGCCGCTTCACCCGGCACGAAATAGGGCGTCACCAGCCACACCCGCTCGTGCGCTTCCTGGATGGCGGCGACGTGCAGCCGGTGGATCGTCTCCCAGCCTGAATCCGGGCCGGACACCAATACCTGCGCGTTGATCGCGCCATCCCCGCGCAGCGGCATATCGGCCGGCCACAAGCGGGCGATATCCATCCGCGAGGGTTCCTGGCCACTGGCGTAGAGCCAGTCCTCGGCGAACACCAGCTGCAGACTGCGCACCACATGACCGCGGATGCGCATGTGCAGGTCGCGATAAGCGTCGGGCCTGCGGCTTTCGTCTTCCTCGTCGGTGATGTTGATGCCGCCAGTGAAGGCCAGGCGGCCATCGACAATCACCAGCTTGCGGTGCGTGCGCAGGTTCAGCCACGGGCGCTTGAACGGTTTCAGCAGCTGCCGTGGGTGGAACCAGATCGCTTCACCGCCGGCGTCGAGCAGGGGCTGCAGGAAACGGCGGGGCAGGGCGGATGAGCCCACCGCATCCAGCAGCAGGCGCACCTGCACACCGGCACGTGCGCGCTCGACCAGGGCATCGCGCAGGGCGGTGCCTGCGTGATCCGGATTGAAGATGTAGTACTCCAGATGGATGTGATCGTGCGCCTGTGCAACGGCTTCCAGCAAGGCCGCGTAGGTCGCCGCACCGTCCACCAGCCAGGTCACTTCGGTGGCACTGCTTGGGGCCAGTCCGGTCGTTGCCTGGGCAACCTTGGCCAGTTCGGTGCAGTCCGAATCGGGCGGGCAGACATCGCTGTAGTGCTCCATGCCCGAGCGTGCACGGCCACGACGCAGCCGTTGCCGCTTCACCTTCTGCGGGCCCAGCAGGTAGTAGATGAAGAGCCCGAGATAGGGGAGCAGTGCCAACGAAAGGATCCAGCTCAGCGTGGCCACCGGCTCGCGCTTCTGCAGCATGATCCAGCCCGCCAGCGCGAACAGGTACAGCAGGTAAGCCACCGCCAGGATCGTGCCGAGGTGGGCGATACCGTCGAGCCAATGGCGCAGGGAATCGAAGAGGGCAAGCATGCGCCGATCATAGCGGCGCATGCTGCCGGATGGGGTCAGATCCCTTTTCCGAAGGAAAGGCGTTCTGACCTCATCCCATGTGCCAGGACGAGGACAAAAAAAAACGCCCCTGTCTCCAGGGGCGTCTGCAGTCGCGTCATGACTGTTGTGTTGCGGTGTCGCGTTTACTGCTGCACAAAACCGATCTTCTTCATCTGAGCATTCTTCGCGGCGGCCAGAACCTTGGCCATCACGTCGTACTCGGAATCCGGGCTGGCGTCGATGCGCAGTTCCGGCTGGTTGGTCGGGTCACGCTGGACCTCCTGCTCCATCCGCTGCTGCAGCTCGCTGGTATTGATCGGGCTGTTGTTCCACGAGACCTGGTTGCTGGCGTCGATCTTCAGTTCGATCGGCGGCGGCGGTTCGACCAGCTGCGGCGGTGGGTTGAGCACGCGCTGCGGCAGGTCCACGGCGATCGGGTACGTCATGATCGGCGCGGTCACGATGAAGATGATCAGCAGAACCAGCATCACGTCCACGAGGGGCGTGACGTTGATGTCTGCCATGGGGCCCTTGCCACCACCACTACTGAATGCCATGGCTTATTGCCCCTTTTCTTTGGTCGCAACGAAGCCGACGTCCAGCATGCCCTGTTCCTGCGCCACCTTGGTCAGGTCGTTGATGACGCGCATCTTGGTGGTGCGGTCACCACGCAGGTTCAGCGGCGGCTGCGGGGTCTGCTGTGCGGCGGTCGCCAAGCGGGACTCGAGAGTCTGCTTGTTGATTTCTTCGTCGTTCCAGTAGATCGAGCCGTCTTCCTTGACTGCCAGCGTGATCGGGTTCGGACGCTTTTCAGCATCTTCCGGCTTCTGGATCAGGTTGGCTTCCGGCAGATCCACCTTGACCTTGTGGGACATCAGGGGCGCCGTGATGATGAAGATGATCAGCAGCACCAGCATCACGTCCACGAGGGGCGTAACGTTGATGTCGGCCATGGGGCCGCCGCTGTTACCACTACTGAAAGCCATAACGGGCTCCGTCTAGATCTTGGTGACTACTTACTTCGTCGCTGGGTGACGCGCGCCGCAATTAGCGGACGCGCGAACCGGTGGCGAAGAAGTCGTGCAGGTCGTGCGCGAAGGTATCGAACTTGCTGATGGTCGCGCTGTTGATCTTGCTGAAGAAGTTGAAGGCGAACACGGCCGGGATTGCGACGAACAGACCGATCGCGGTCATGATCAGCGCTTCACCCACCGGGCCGGCAACGGCGTCGATCGAAGCGGAGCCGGTGGCACCGATCTTGATCAGCGCGCCGTAGATGCCCCACACGGTACCCAGCAGACCGACGAACGGAGCGGTCGCGCCGACGGTGGCCAGCAGGGTCATGCCCGACTGCAGCTTGTTGCTTTCGCGGGTGACGGCCTGACGCAGAGCGCGGTCGACGAACTCCGAACGGCTCAGGTTCTCACCGACGCCGCCGGTAGCACCGCCTTCAGCGCGCTGGTGGTGGGCGGCTGCCTGGGCAGCGTCCAGGGCGATCTTCGAGAACGGCTCCGAAGCCGGCTGCTCTTCCATCGCACGGATGGCGTCCTGCGCGTTCGGGGTGTCCCAGAACAGGCTGACGACGCGATCAGCGGCGCTCTTCAGGCGGGTGGCACGGAAGATGTTGATGACGGTCCAGTACCAGGACATGGCCGACATGGCGATCAGGGTCAGCAGCACGACCCAGGAAACCGCGAAATCACCCGGCTTGGTGGTCATTTCGTGGATCAGGTGCTCGAAGCCCATCTGCGACAGGGCGTTGGACGGATTGCCCCCGGCAGCAGCGGCGATGAAAATTTCCTGCAGCATGACGCTTACCTTTGTTGTGTGTGGTGATAAAGGGTGTAGCTAAGCTAAACAATCGAACCGGGAGCGGGGGTGGCCAGGTGGCCACCCGGGCGCATCAGTTCAGCGCAAAGTTGACCGGGACGCGAACGCGACCTGCCGTCTTCTTACCGCCTGCTTCAGCGGCGTTGAAGCGCCACTTGCGAGCCGCTTCCATCGCAGCACGGTCCAGGTCGCGGTTACGGCTGGACTTTTCCACCGTGACATTGGTGACGTTGCCGCTGGCATCGACATCAATGATCAGGATCACTTCGCCCTGGATACCTGCGCGGAAGGCTGCCGGCGGGTAGCGCGGCGGATTCATGGCCTTCGACGAGATGTCCACGCTGGCCTCGATCGAGGTCGGCGGTGCCGGCGGCGCCGGCGGCGCCGGCGGGGTGACGATATCGTTCGGGCGCGGCTCCGGCACGTCGACAACCGGCGCCTGCGGCGGCGGCGGTACGGGCGACGGCTTCGGCGGCGACAGATTCTTCACCGGCGGTGGCGGAGTATCCTGCGGCGGCGGCGGCGGCGGCGGCGGTGGGGGCGGCGGCGGCGCGTCGACGATGGTCACCATGACGTTGCGCTCCTTCTCCGCGACGGCCTTGGGAGCCACGGCGGGAATCAGGAGCATCATGAAGGCGGCCAGATGCAGGGCAATTACAAACGCGATGCCGACGATGCGAGGCCAGCTCAGCCCCTTGTCATCGGGTTGTTCGTACCGGTGAACGACTAGTTGTTCCGTCATGCGCCAAGAGCTCAATAGTGGGGCCGGAATCCCGGGGGCGGGATCCCTGATCAGCGGTGCATGACACCGCAGGAACCTCCAAGCTTATACCAATCCTGAGCGCCTGCGCATCAACTGAGCAGGCATTCAGGCGTTATTCCTACTTACTTCAGGTTGATGATTTTTTTGGCATCAGCCTGGTTCTTCACGCCCTTCGCCAGCGCCTGCTGGGCGGCCTGCTTGGCCTCGGGGACGCGACCTTCGGCATGCAGGACGCGTGCCAGGTTCAGGTAGGTCTCACCGTCCTTGGAGAGCGGGGCGGCCTTCTGCCACGCATCGATCGCCTGCGGCACCTGGTCGGAGTAGTAGTAGGACTGGGCCAGCGCCAGGTAGACCTGGTAATCCGGCTTCAGGATGCCCTTCTGCAACCCTTCGTTGATGACCGCGATGACGTCCTTTTCCTTGTTCTCGGTGTTGGCATAGATCGAGTACAGCTGCTTGTACTCGCGCTCTTCGGTGAGCTGGCCGCTGCTGCGCAGCTTGTCCATCACCGCGGCGGCCTTCGGCATCTGGTCAGCCTGCATGTACATGTTGGCCAGATTCAGCTGGGCCTTCTTGTCCGACGGGTTCTTGGCCGCCAGCGCTTCTGCGGCCTGCACGGCCTCACCGGTCTGGCCGGCTTCGGAAAGGGCCGCCATCAGCAGCTGGTTCCAGTTGTCCTTCGGCTCGGCAGCGCCCGCGATGGCCTGCTTCAGCACCGGGATCGCTTCCTGGTAGCGCTCCAGCTGGTACAGCGCCTGGCCCTTGGCAATCAGCTCTTCCGGCTTGGTCGACTTGCTCTCGGCGAAGTACTTGTCCAGGGTGGCCAGGCCTTCGGCAGTCTGGTCTTCCTGCAGCTGCAGCTGGCCCAGCATCAGCATCGACTGGAAGTGGCCGTTGTTGTCCAGGCCGTTGAACTGGATGACCTGCTTCAGGTAGGCGATGGCGGCCGGGGTGTCGTCGGTCTGGTAGGCGGCCTGCGAGGCCAGCTGCGCGGCCAGCGACTTGTCGTACTCGTTGGAGGCGCTGTCAGCCAGGATCGCGTCAGCCTGCGTGCGCGTCTCCGGGAACTTTTCCTTGTTGTAGCTGTCGATCATTTTCTGCAGCTTGCTGCCCATCTTGGCCGAGGCCTTGGCGGTCGGCTCCTGGCGGGTCGCATTCGGGTACAGCGGTTCGGCCTTGGCCTGCTTGCTGCTGCCGCCGCGGCTGCCACGGTCGGAGGAACGCGAGGACTGCGCGAAGGCATCGGTGACCACGGCGCCGGTCAGGGCGGTCGCGACGAGGACGGAAAGCACAGCTTTGTGGTTACGGAAAATCATCGTTCACCTCGATCGAACCGCCGGATAGCGGCAAAGTCGGACTGTCAGAAAAATCTGAGCCGCCAAACGTATCAGAAACAGATGGCGTGAGAAATCGTTTTATGTGCTGCAATACAGCATAGAACTGCGCACTCATCCGCACTTTGGCCGCAGCCCGGCCGCCTGGGCCTGCTGATAGACCGGCCCCAGGCCCGGCGCGTCGCGTCGCAGCTCCTGGATCCGGTTGGCCGGATCGGGGTGGGTGGACAGCCATTGCGGGCTTCGACCGCCGCTGGCGGCCATCATGTTCTGCCACAGATCCACGGCCTGGGCCGGGTTGAATCCGGCCTGCGCCATCAGCCGCTGGCCGATCACGTCCGCCTCGCTTTCCTGGGTCCGCGAGCCGGGCAACAGGAAGGCCGCCTGCGCGCCCATGCCGCCCAGCTGATTGACCGTATTGGCGGCACCATCGCCATAGGCGGCACCGGCCAGCGCGCCCAGCACGGCCAGGCCGGTCTGCGCGCCCATCTGCCGGGTAATGCGTTCTTCGTGGTGACGCGCGATCACGTGGCCGATCTCATGACCGATCACGGCAGCCAACTGGTCCTGGTTCCTGGCGACGGTGAAGATGCCGGTGTTCACGCCCACTTTGCCGCCGGGCAGGGCAAAGGCGTTGGGTTCCTTGTCGACGAATACGGCAGTCTCCCACCGTACCCCACGGTACTGAGGCGGCAGCTGTGCGACCAGCGCATTGACCACGCACTGCACGTAGCCGTTCTGGCGGCCATCGGTGCTGATCTTCTCTTTCTGCTTGGTCTCGGCAAACGCCTGCGCACCGAGCTGGTCAAGCTGTGCCTGCGACACACCGCCCACCATCTGCCGTCGTCCGGTTGGCGAGGTGGTGGTTGCACAGGCACTGACCAAGGTGGTGATGACTAGAGCCAGCAGCAGTTGTTTCATGGGTCCGCCCCCGTGTTCATGTGCGCAGTGTGTAGCGTACCTGCTTAATCTTTCGTCAAGCGGGCACGGCGTTACGTTGATCCCAGGAACACCATCGCGGCGAGCGCAACCGCGTTGTTCAGCGCATGCGCGGCAATCGCCGCCCACAGGGTGCCGGTGCGGCGGTACAGCCAGCAGAAGGCGGCGCCCATGCCACCGTACACCAGCCACAGCTGCGCCATGCCCAGCAGCGAGTTCTTGCTGACACCGGGCACTTCATGGACCAGGGCGAACGCCAGGCTGCTGAGGATCAGGCCCAGCCAGGGGCGGCCGGCTTGCCACAGGCGCCCGAACAGGACGCGGCGGAACAGCAGTTCTTCGTAGGCGGGGGCAAGGACGACCGCAAACAGCACCAGGAACAGCGGGAAGCGAGCGATCGCGCTCTGCATCAGTTCCACGTTGGTGGGCACCGGCTCGATGCCGAACTGCTTGGAAAGGAAGGCGATGCCGTTGCTGCCGAGCACGATCAGCGTGGCCACCAGCAGGGTCCAGCCCCAGGTGGACGGCCGCAGCAACGCCTGTCGCGACGCCATGCGTTCGCCGGCGCTTGCCGGGCGTCGCCAGAAGTACAGCAGCAGCGCGGCGCCACCGGTGGCGATCAGGGCCATCAGGATCTGCGCCAGGGCACCGGGCTGGCCCACTGCCGCGCCGACAGCGTCAGGTGTCAGTCCGCCATTGGCCTCGGCGTTGGCGCGGCTGACCACGATTGCACGGTAGAAGCCCCAGAACAGGCCGGAGACCATGCTCAGGCCGACCAGGGTAACGGCGGCGATGCCCAGGTCGATGAAGAAGCCTGCCAACGGTGCCACGGCGCGCGGTGGGGTAGACACCGGCGGAACCGGGGGCGGGGCGGCGGAGACCGGGGTGGATGCGGACATCAGGTACCTGTGTTCAAGGGACGAAGGCCGGTGCAGCTCCCCGCGCACCGGCCAGGTCCCGATTGTGTCAGATATCCAGGTTGGCGACTTTCAGCGCATTGTCTTCGATGAAGTCGCGACGCGGCTCGACGACATCGCCCATCAGGGTGCTGAAGATCTGGTCGGCAGCGACCGCATCCTCGATGCGCACCTGCAGCAGGCGACGGGTCTCCGGGTTCACCGTGGTATCCCACAACTGCTCCGGATTCATTTCACCCAGACCCTTGAATCGCTGGATCTGGCGGCCGCGCTTGGCTTCCTCGAGCAGCCAGTTCTGCGCCTTCGCGAAGCTGTCGACTTCGATCGACTTGGCGCCGCGGGAAATCGTTGCACCTTCGCGCACCAGGCCGTGCAGCAGCTTGGAGGCCTGGTGGATCGCACGCAGTTCGCCACTCTCGAACGCCGACATCGGCAGCACCTGGATGTGCTCCTCGCCCATGTGGCGACGGGTCACCAGCACAGCGGCGGGGCGTTCCTCGTTGGCGTCCTGCAGTTCCAGGCTGAAACGCGGGCTGCCCAGGCTGCCCTGGTTGAGGCGCTTGGCCAGCGCATCCAGGCCTTCGCCTTCGCCCGCATTGCGCAGGCTGTCCATGTCCATCGGCACGAAATCGACCAGCGCTTCGAGCAGGTTGCGGTCATAGCGGTGCGCGTTGCGTTCGATGGAATCGAGCGCGGCGGCGTACGCCAGCAGCAGCTTCTCCAGTGCCAGGCCTTCGATGCCCGGTTCGCCGGTGGCCGGCACCAGCGCGGCGTTTTCCACCGCACTGCTGGCCAGGTAGCTGTCCAGCGCCGGATCATCCTTCAGGTACAGCTCCTGCTTGCCCTGCTTGATCTTGTACAGCGGCGGCAAGCCGATGTAGACGTAACCGCGCTCGATCAGCTCCGGCATCTGACGGTAGAAGAACGTCAGCAGCAGGGTGCGGATGTGGGCGCCGTCGACGTCGGCGTCGGTCATGATGATGATCTTGTGGTAACGCAGCTTGTCCGGGTTGTACTCGTCACGGCCAATGCCGGTGCCCAGCGCGGTGATCAGCGTACCGACCTGGTCGGAGGACAGCATGCGGTCGAAGCGCGCGCGTTCCACGTTGAGGATCTTGCCGCGCAGCGGCAGCACCGCCTGGTTCTTTCGGTTGCGGCCCTGCTTGGCCGAGCCACCTGCCGAGTCACCCTCGACGATGAACAGTTCGGACAGCGCCGGATCCTTTTCCTGGCAGTCGGCCAGCTTGCCCGGCAGGCCGGCGATGTCCAGCGCGCCCTTGCGGCGGGTCAGGTCGCGGGCCTTGCGGGCGGCTTCACGTGCACGCGCGGCGTCGACGATCTTGCCGGCAATCGCCTTGGCTTCGTTCGGGTTTTCCTGCAGGAACTCTTCCAGGCGCGCACCGAAGGCGTTTTCCACCGCCGGACGCACGTCGGAGCTGACCAGCTTCTCCTTGGTCTGGCTGGAGAAGCTGGGATCCGGCACCTTCACCGACAGCACCGCGATCATGCCTTCGCGCATGTCGTCGCCGGTCAGGTTGATCTTGGCCTGCTTGGCGATGCCGTTCTGCTCGATGTAGTTGTTGAGCACGCGGGTCAACGCACCGCGGAAACCGGCGAGGTGGGTACCGCCGTCCTTCTGCGGGATGTTGTTGGTGAAGCAGTACATCGTCTCCTGGTAGGAGTCGGTCCACTGCAGCGCCACCTCCACGACGATGCCGTTGTGCTCGCCGGTGACGGAGATGACATTCGGGTGCAGCGGGGTCTTCAGCTGGGCCAGATGCTCCACGAAGCTGCGGATGCCGCCTTCGTAGTGGAAGTCATCGCGACGGCCGTCGCCACGCTCGTCGGCAAGGACGATCTTGACGCCGGAGTTCAGGAACGACAACTCGCGCAGACGGCGGGCCAGGATGTCGTAGTGGAATTCCACGTTGTCGTGGA
This sequence comes from Stenotrophomonas sp. HMSC10F07, assembly GCF_001807895.1. Taxonomy (NCBI): domain Bacteria; kingdom Pseudomonadati; phylum Pseudomonadota; class Gammaproteobacteria; order Lysobacterales; family Lysobacteraceae; genus Stenotrophomonas; species Stenotrophomonas sp. HMSC10F07. The sequence continues at coordinate 46,159 of NZ_KV791320.1, read as the reverse complement.
AGGCGACGGTGGACGGCCAGAAGCGCACGGTGGTGCCACGCTTGGTGGTGGCTTCCAGCTTGGCGAGCGGGGTCACGGCTGCGCCGTTGCTGAATTCCTGCTGGTAGTGGGAGCCGTTCTGGAACACGTCCACCAGCAGCTTCTGCGACAGCGCGTTGACCACGCTGACGCCGACGCCGTGCAGGCCGCCGGAAACCTTGTAGCTGTTGTCGTCGAACTTGCCGCCTGCATGCAGGACGGTCATCACCACCTCGGCGGCGGAGACCTCGCGACCGAGCTTGGCGCTCATCTGCTCGTGCTTGCCGGTCGGAATGCCGCGGCCGTTGTCGGACACCGAGACCGAGCCGTCAGCGTGGATCGTCACCGCGACATGGTCGGCGTGGCCGGCCAGCGCTTCGTCAATCGAGTTGTCGACAACCTCGAACACCATGTGGTGCAGACCGGTGCCGTCATGCACGTCACCGATGTACATGCCGGGTCGCTTGCGGACAGCCTCCAGGCCTTCCAGGGCGGTAATGCTGTTGGCGTCGTAATTGCCGTTGTTTGCCGGGGTGTTCTGTTCGTCGCTCATTGCGCTTGCCGTAGGCTCCGCAGGTCGGGCACCGCTTGGGGCGATGTGCCGAGAATGAAAGGATTCCAACCCAAATTATACCAGCCGGGGTCGAGTGGCCCTGATGTGCCCACTATGGCACAGCCACGATCTGTGCATGTTCCACGTGGAACCGGGCGATCTGGGTCAATTCCTGCAGGGCCGCCGGAGGTTCAGTAGCGGTGACGAAGATCTGCGCCGGTCCGGTGAGCAGGCGCTCCAATACCCGCGCCTGGTGGGTACGATCCAGTTCGGAGGCCAGATCGTCCAGTGCGATCACCGGCCATTCGCCGCGCTGTTCTGCATAGTCCTCGGCCTGCGCCAGCAGGCACGCCAATGCGGTCAGCTTGGCCTGACCGCGTGACAATGCATCGCGACCAGGAATGCTGTGGAAATCCACGCTCCAGTCCGCCCGGTGCGGCCCAACCGAGGTGTACCCGGCCTGGCGGTCACGATCCCGGGCCAGAAGCAGCGCATCTGCCAGGGGAAGCTCATGCCGACGCCAGCCCGGACTGAGTTCCAGGGCCTGGATGCCGAGTTGCGGCGCCAAACTGGCAGCCAGCGCCACGGCACGCTGCTGCAGCCGCTCGAGGTAGTGCTGACGCCGGCTGGTAAGGGGCTCTCCGGCCTCAGCCAACTCGTGATCCCAGGTGTCCAGCATCCGCGACGGGCCGCCCTGCTTGAGCAGGGCATTGCGCTGCTTCAGCGCCCTTGAATAGCGGCGCCACAAGGACAGGAAATCAGGTTCCACGTGGAACAAACCCCAATCCAGGAAGCGACGGCGGGGCTCGCCACCGCCGCTGACCAGCGCATGGCTGCCGGGCTCAAACGTCACTACCGCCAGCGCTGCGCAGAGGTTGCCGAGCTGAGCCACATCTTCACCGTCCAATCGTCCCTTCCATTCCTGCCCACTGTGGCGCAGGCCGGCCTTTCGGCGATGCGGCGCGTGGTCGGCACGCTGTTCGTCCCATTCCACGAAGATCTCCAGCGCCTCCTGGCCCTGGCGCACCAGTCCATCGCGAACCCTGCCGCGGAAGCTCCGGCCATAGGCCATCAGATGCAGGGCCTCCAGCACGCTGGTCTTGCCGGCACCGTTGTCGCCAGTGAGCAGGTTCAGCCCCGGCTGGGGCAAGAGATCCACCGCACTGAAGCGACGCAGTTGGTGCAAGGCGAGGCGGCGGATAAGCATGGGGCGCGAACGACCATCCGCTCGAGGCGGTAGAGGGGAAGGGAATCCATCAGCTTACTGCATCGGTCAAGCCGGACGCGCTGCACCCGCATCGATGCGGAGCAGAAGCTCCCGCGCACCAACTGATCGCGGGTTCCACGTGGCGCCGGTTCACCGGCATGCCCGTTTCCAGCTCCGGACGCAGCTGAAATTCCTTCAATTCTGCACAGGGTTGCGGGGCGTGGCCCGCCAGATTTCAACGATTTCAAGACCACTTGCCGCAGGTGTTTGATGAGCGCTTGCCCGGCCGGGTGAGCGGGCGGGCGCCCGGTTTCCTCCAAATCTGAGATCCGATGCCCTGCGAGGTTCCACAGATTTCAAAGAATCCGGACCATTCGTTTCACGCTGTCCACAGCGGGGCTGTATGACTTATACACAAGGTATGGGCAATCTGTGGATAAAAAAGCCCTTTTGCCTGGGTCTGGAAACTATCCACAGGTTCCCCCCCAGCCTGAGACGCGTCTATACAGGGGGTTTCGCCCTCATAAATTCCTTTTAAATCATGCAGATAACACATTTTTCCACGAAATCTGGCTCTACCATCACCACCATGCTTTAGATTTATACCCAGATTTAGAAGCTAGGCTTGGCCCGATCTGTCCCGAATGGGTCCTGTGGACAGAGAGGATTTCAGGAACAGCGAGCACGGTCGCCGTAGCGTCGATTCGCTTCGGCATCCGACCAGCCAGGTCCATAGCAACTGCGTTGAGACCCCAGGTACCGGCCCCGATCAAACATGATTCGGAGGCAGTCCCTGGCATCGACTCAAAGTCCCGTCGCCAGTTCGGCCTGGGAAGCAAAGCGCACGCAACCGGGTCCATCAAGGAAGATGCTGTCCGTTCGAAATCCGTGCTGGAAAGTGTTCAGCCCGATGATCCACGTGGAACGTAAAAAAAAACGCCCGGGAGCTTCCCGGGCGTCGTTATGTTCCACGTGGAACCGGGCTGATGTCAGAGACGCAGCGGCATGACCACGTGGCGCGACTTCTCGCTGCTGGACTCACGCACCAGCGCAGAGGAGTTGGAGTCGCGCAGCTGGATGATGACTTCCTCATCGCGCAGGGCGGAGAGGGCATCCAGCAGGTAGTTCACGTTGAAGCCGATGGCCAGATCGCTGACCGTGGTATCGGCTTCGATCTCTTCCTGGGCTTCCTCCTGCTCCGGGTTGTGCGCGCTGATCTTCAGGTTGCCCGGCGACACTTCCACGCGGATGCCGCGGTACTTCTCGTTGGACAGGATCGCAGCGCGCTGCAGCGAGGCGCGCAGCGCTTCACGATCAACCTTCACTTCACGGTCGGCACCGATCGGAATCACCGCTTCGTAATCCGGGAAGCGGCCGTCGATCAGCTTGGAGGTGAAGGTGACATCGTCGCGCTTGACGCGGACGTGGCTGCGGCCGACTTCCAGCTCGATCTCGCGATCACCACTTTCCAGCAGGCGCTGCAGCTCGGTCACGCCCTTGCGCGGCACGATGATCTGGCGCTTGGAACCGCTCGGCTTGGCCAGGTCGGTTTCACACAGCGCCAGACGGTGGCCGTCGGTGGCAACGGTACGCAGGGCGTCACCGCGCAGATCGAACAGCAGGCCATTGAGGTAATAGCGCACGTCCTGCTGCGCCATCGCGAACGCGGTGCGCTCGATGAGCTCCTTCAGGGTCGCTTCGCCGATGGCCACGCGCTCAGTGGCTTCCACTTCGTCAACCGACGGGAAGTCATTGGAGGGCAGGGTTGCCAGAGTGAAGCGGCTACGACCGGCCTGCACGGTGATCTTGTCTCCGGTCTGCGAGACGGTGATCCGGCTGCCATCGGGCAGGGCGCGGATGATCTCGAACAGCTTGCGGGCGGGAATGGTGGTTTCGCCGTCCTGGGCGTCTTCAACCGCGATCCGCGACACCATCTCCACTTCCAGGTCGGTACCGGTCAGCGACAGCTGGCCGTTCTGCACCTGGACCAGGAAATTGGCCAGAACCGGAAGGGTCTGGCGGCGTTCGACCACGTTGACGACCTGTGCCAACGGCTTGAGAAAGGCTTCGCGCTGCAGTGTGAAACGCATGTGGTTCCGTGCCCCTATGCTTTAAAAAATGTGGAATAAATCAAAAGCTTGGTGGTGCTGGTAGAGACAGAATCGCTGGAAAACAATGCTAAGTCTTTGTAAATAAAGGAGTTTCAGGCGTCGAAACCCTCTGTATTACCGACCCCCAAGGGGTGGGGAAAGCTGTGGATAAATTCGACGGGATTTCAGACGCCATTTTTATCCACAACGTGTCCCGCGCTTGCTACCGGATTCTGCACCGTTTTGTGCGATGACGCCTCATCGGCATCCGTGCATCATTCGCTCAGCTTCCGGATCAGCTTGTCCCAGTCCTCGCGGAGCTTGCCGTCGGTTTCCATCAGGGTCCGGATCTGGCGGCAGGCATGCAGCACCGTGGTGTGATCGCGACCGGCAAAGGCGTCGCCGATCTCGGGCAGGCTGTGCTCGGTCAGTTCCTTGGTCAGGGCCATGGCAACCTGGCGGGGGCGAGCGAGCGAGCGGGTCCGACGCTTCGACAGCAGATCCTTGATCTGCAGGCCGTAGTAGTCGGCAACGGTTTTCTGGATGTTGGGAATGCTGATCGCCTGCTGCTGGGCGCGCAGCAGGTCGCGCAGGGTTTCCTGGGCAAATTCGGTGGTGATCGCGCGGCCGGTGAAGTTGGCGCGGGCGGTCAGGGTATTGAGCGCGCCCTCGAGGTCGCGCACGTTGGAGCGCATCTTCTTGGCGATCAGGAACGCAACATCATCGGGAATCTCAGCACCGCGTTCGCGCGCCTTGGCCAGCACGATCGCGGCGCGGGTCTCGAAGTCCGGCGGTTCGATCGCGACCGACAGGCCCCAGGCAAGCCGTGACTTCAGGCGCGCTTCCAGGCCTTCGACCTCGCGCGGATAGCGGTCGCAGGTCAGGATGATCTGCTGCTTGCCATCGAACAACGCGTTGAAGGTGTGGAAGAACTCTTCCTGCGTGCGGTCCTTGCCGGCGAAGAACTGGATGTCATCGATCAACAGCGCGTCCACCTGCTGGAACTGGCGCTTGAACTGATCCATGGTCTTTTCCTGCAGGGCCCGGATCATGGCGCTGAAGAACTGTTCCGAACGCAGGTACAGCACCTTCGCGCCTGGATTGGCCTGGCGCATCGCGTTGCCGGCGGCGAACATCAGGTGGGTCTTGCCCAGGCCGGTGCCTCCGTACAGCAGCAGCGGGTTGTGGGCCCGGTCGCCCGGCTTCTGCGCTGCCTGGAAGGCAGCGGCCAGGCCCAGCTGGTTGCTGCGGCCTTCGACGAAGTTGGCGAAGGTGTAGTGATTGTCCAGGTTGCCGGCGAACGGCACCTGCGGTTCGCTGGACACAGGCGCCGACGACGTGGAAACCGGCGCGTTCTGCGCCTCCACGGGGCGCGGGCGCGAGCCGATTTCAAGAAAAACGTCGCTGAAACCGGCGAAGTGAGCCAGCAGTTCACGGATCCGGGCCAGGTACAGCTCGCGGACCTGGTCGACGATGAAGGCATTCGGTGCATACAGCACCAGGCTGTCCACGCGCAGATCGGCCTGCAGCGGCTTCAACCAGGTATGAACGTCTTCCGGCGGGAACTCCGCTTCGAGGCGCTCGAGACTACGGGACCAGGCATCCATCAGCAATAATCGTCCGGTGGCCGGGGCATGGACGCGACAAGGCGCCCAAACACAGGCCGGAAAGGGGGGAAATGGATGGCTCAGACTACCACCGAGCGCCCGCCTTCGGAATGCTTGTCCCCTACTTATTCACAAAAACATCCACAGCTATTGCACAGCCCGGTGAATTCGCGTAGTCCCCAGGGGTTGACGTGAGGGGGGAGACCTCTCTAGAATTTCCGGTTCTTTCCGTCCCATTCATACGAGAGGCCCCCAATGGCCACGAAGCGCACCTACCAGCCCAGCAACCTCAAGCGTAAGCGCGACCACGGCTTCCGTGCCCGTATGAAGACCGCTGACGGCCGCAAGATCCTGTCGCGTCGCCGCGCCAAGGGCCGCAAAGTCCTGAGCGCCTGATTGCCATGCCGCACCCTGCGGCAGACGCAATCCCTTCGACAGTGAATACTGCAGACCCGCGCAAGCGATTCCCTCGCTCTGCGCGGGTTCGCACGCGTGCCGAATACTCAACGGTCTTCAACGGCGCCCGCCGTGTGTCCGATCCGCTGATGACCCTGCACTGGCTGCCGGCTGACCGGCCGGCCAGGCTGGGTCTGGCGGTTTCCCGCAAGGTCGATCCGAACGCCGTTGGGCGTAACCGGATCAAGCGCGTCCTGCGCGACATCCTGCGTCAGACACGTACCGATATCCAGCCAGGCGACTTCGTCGTCGTGGCCCGTAGTGCTGCGCGTTCCGCCAGCAACGACGAGATCCGCCAGGCCTTCCTGCGCCTGCTGCGTCGCCTGCGTGCATTGCCCGCGCCGGGCGTGGACGGCACAATGCCGCCGCCTGATGGCATCGCAACTCCTTCTTTGACCGAGCCGGCATCGCGTCCCGGCCCCGCCGAGCCTGTCCGCTGATGAACCAGACCCGCGTATTCCTCATTTTTGCCTGGCTGATGGTGGCCGTGCTGCTGTGGATGGAGTGGAGCCGTGAAAAGGCTGCTCCGCCCCCGCCACCGACGACCACGTCGGCCCCGGCTGCCGTACAGAGTGTTCCGGGCGCTGCCTCGGGCAGCATTCCCAGTGCACAGATCCCGGGCGCCCCGGGCCAGGCCGCTGTGCAGGCGCAGGCCAGTGCCACCCCGGCCAGCCAGCGCGTGACCGTCACCACCGACGTGCTGCGCCTGGTGCTTGATGGTGGCCGCGTGCTCGACGCCGAGCTGCTGCAGTTCCCGCAGACCAAGGACGAAGGCAGCCCGCCGGTTCGCCTGCTGACCGAAGACCCCGCGCATCCGTACAGCGCGATCAGTGGCTGGGCCAGCGAAGACAAGAACACCCCGGTTCCCGGCGCCGACGGCTTCAAGCTGGTCGGTGACACCAAGGACTTCGTGCTGGCCAAGGGCCAGAACGAGCTGCAGATCCCGTTCGTGTGGACTGCCGACAACGGCGTGACCATCAAGCGCACCCTGACTGTCTCGCGCAACGAGTACGCCGTGCGCTTCAAGGACGAAGTCAGCAATGCCGGCGCCGCGCCGTGGAACGGCTACGTCTACCGCACCCTGGACCGCACCCCGACCATCCTGTCGCGGAGCATGACCAACCCGGACTCCTTCAGCTTCAACGGTGCCACCTGGTACGACAACGACAAGAAGTACCAGCGTCGTGCGTTCAAGGACTACCTGGAAGACGGCACGCTCAACCAGAACATCACCGGCGGCTGGCTGGCGATGCTGCAGCACCACTTCTTCACCGCCTGGATCCCGCAGAAGGACCAGACCGCACACTACGTACTGTCGCAGGTGGCCGGTCGTGACCTGATCGAAGCGCGTGGCCCGGCCTTCACCGTGGCCCCGGGCCAGTCCACCAGCACCGAAGCCCGCCTGTGGGTCGGCCCGAAGCTGGTCAACCTGATTGCCAAGGAAGACGTGCCGGGCCTGGACCGCGTGGTCGACTACAGCCGCTTCTCGATGATGGCGGTGATCGGCCAGGGCCTGTTCTGGGTGCTGAACCAGGTGCACAAGCTGGTCGGCAACTGGGGCTGGGCGATCGTCGGCCTGGTGGTGCTGCTGAAGCTGGTGCTGTACCCGCTGTCGGCGACCCAGTACAAGAGCGGTGCCAAGATGCGTCGCTTCCAGCCGCGCATCGCGCAGCTGAAGGAACGCTATGGCGATGACCGCCAGAAGTTCCAGACCGCGATGATGGAGCTGTACAAGAAGGAAAAGATCAATCCGATGGGCGGCTGCCTGCCGATCCTCATCCAGATGCCGATCTTCTTCGCCCTGTACTGGGTGCTGGTGGAATCGGTCGAACTGCGCCAGGCGCCCTGGTTCGGCTGGATCCAGGACCTCACTGCACGCGACCCGTACTTCATCCTGCCGGTGATCAACGTGGCGGTGATGTGGTTCACCCAGAAGCTGACCCCGGCACCGGGCATGGACCCGATGCAGCAGAAGATGATGCAGTTCATGCCGCTGGTGTTCGGCGTCATGATGGCCTTCATGCCGTCCGGCCTGGTCCTGTACTGGGTGGTCAACGGCGGCCTGGGCCTGCTGCAGCAGTGGTGGATGACCAAGCGCCATGGCGGCGAGCCGGTCCCGGCCACCACCGCTCCGGCCCCGGTCAAAAAGAAGTAATCGGTAGAGCCGGCCGCTGGCCGGCTGATCGCAGCAAAAGCCCGCCGCAAGGCGGGCTTTTCGCATGCGGCGTTAGAATCGCCTGCACACCGTTCCTCCCATCTTCGAGTCCGCCATGCGTGCGTCGTCGTTCCGACTGTTCCTGCCTTCGCTGTTGTTGACCCTGGTTGTTGCCGGCTGCGGCGACAAGGACGCGAAGGTGCCGGCGACCACCGTCACCCAGGCGAGCGCGCAGGCTGCGGCCGCCGCCGATCCTGCCGCTGCGCCGTTGCTGGCGGCGCTGCAGAAGCAGCTCGATGGCTACCGCCGGATCATCGTGCTGCTGGCCGACGAGGAGCAGCAGTCGACCGCCGACCGTGGCACCTCCACGCGTGTGGGACAGCAGCTGTTCCACGATGGCCTGGAACAGCGCACGACCATCGTCGCGCAGTTCGACACCCTGCTGCGCGGTTCCAGCCCGCAGCGCTTTGCCACTCTCGGCACGGTGCTGGACTACATCGAGTCTGCGCCGGAACTGTTCGACGCCGATCGCCTGGCCTTCCGTGAAGTGCTGCGTGACCTGCATGAGCGGGTCGGCACCGATTCCTCGCTGCCGGCGGTGAAGCTGCACCAGCGCATCGGTGAGGATCTGGAAGCGCTCGATGAGATCGAGCGCAACTACAACCAGGAACTGACCCGCATCTTCAGCCGCTTCGAGCGCACCCGCGCCATCGAACTGAAGCGCGAGAAGTGGGACGACTACATCGCCCACCTGCACAAGGACTACAGCCGTGAAGCGATCCTGCGCGACTACGGGGTGATCGAGCCGTATCCGATGTCGATGAAGGACAGTGACCGCGAGATCTTCGGCCGGGACCTGCCGGCCAAGACCGTGGTGCTGACCTTCGACGACGGTCCGCACAAGGCCTACACCGATGAAGTGGTGGCCATCCTCAAGCGTTACGACGTGCCGGGCGTGTTCTTCGAAGTGGGCCGCAACCTGGGCAAGGTCGAGGCCGATGGCAAGGTCAGCCTCGGCCCGATGGCGAAGATCAGCCGCAACCTGATGGAACAGGGCTATGCGGTCGGCAACCACAGCCTGACCCACGCCCAGCTGTCGCGCACCACCGGCGACGCCCTGCGCCAGCAGGTGCTGGACACCGACACGCTGCTGAAGGATGTCGACAGCAAGCGCGCGCCGCTGTTCCGCTTCCCGTACGGCGCGCGCAATGCCGAAGGCCTGCAGCTGCTCAACGAAGCCGGGCTGAAGTCGATCATGTGGAACATCGACTCGATGGACTGGGCCGACCCGGTGCCGGAATCGATCGTGCAGCGCGTACTCGACCAGGTGAACAAGGAGCAGCGCGGCATCATCCTGTTCCATGACATCCACGATCGCGCAGTGAAGGCGCTGCCGCAGATCCTCGACCGGCTGATCGCCGAGGGTTACCAGTTTGCCGGCTGGAACGGCCGCGACTTCACCGTGGCCCGTGCGCGCAAGGGTGATGCCGCTGCCGCCACCGTCACCACCGGCTACGAGAAGTCGTGGGCGATCGTGGTCGGCATCGACAACTACGCCAAGTGGCCGAAGCTGGAATACGCCAGCCATGATGCGCAGGCGGTGGCCGATACCCTGACCGGGCAGTTCGGCTTCCCGTCCTCGCAGGTGATCGTGCTGAAGAACGAGCAGGCCACGCGCAACAACATCCTCGCGGCCTTCCACGACCGCCTGGCTGACGATCGCACCGGGAAGAACGACCGCGTGTTCGTATTTTTCGCTGGCCATGGCGCGACCCGCCAGCTCGCCTCCGGGCGCGACCTCGGCTACATCATCCCGGTCGATTCGGATCCGAAGGAATTCGCCACCGACGCGATTGCGATGACCGACATCCAGAACATCGCCGAAAGCATGCAGGCCAAGCATGTGATGTTCGTGATGGATGCCTGCTACAGCGGCCTGGGCCTGACCCGTGGCGGCCCGTCGTCGTCGTCGTTCCTGCGCGAGAACGCGCGTCGCAGCGCGCGGCAGATGCTGACCGCCGGGGGTGCCGACCAGCAGGTGGCCGATGCCGGCCCCAACGGCCACTCGGTGTTCACCTGGGTGCTGCTGCAGGCGCTGGCCGGCAAGGGTGACCTCAACGGCGACGGCCTGATCACCGGTACCGAGCTGGCCGCCTACGTGGCGCCGGCCGTATCGGCGGTCTCGCACCAGACCCCGGCCTTCGGCAGCCTGCCCGGTTCGCAGGGCGGCGAGTTCGTGTTCCAGGTGCCGGACAGCCAGGAATTCCTCAATGCCGATACGCGCCAGCTGACCGCCGATGCGATCGCGCTGAACAACAAGGTGGAGGCCGCCAGCGAGGCCAAGGGCAGCCAGGCACCGGTGACGGTGGCTGACCTGCAGGGCGGCAAGGCCAAGCTGGTAGTGCCCTCCGCCGGACCGGCGTCCGACCGCCAGCGCGCGCAGCAGGCCAACGACCGTGGCCTGCAGCTGTACCGCGAGAAGCAGTACGACGAGGCAGCCGCGCAGTTCACCGAAGCGCTGAAGCTGCGTCCGGACTTTGCCCAGGCCGCCAACAACCTCGGCTTCGTCTACTACCGTCAGCAGCGCTACGCTGAAGCCGCACGCTGGCTGGAGAACACGCTGAAGATCGATCCGTCGCGTGCGGTGGCCTATCTCAACCTGGGCGATGCCTACTTCAACGCCGGCGACAAGGCCAAGGCGAAGCAGGCCTACACGACCTACCTGGCGCTGCAGCCGCAGGGCAGTGGTGCCGCGCAGGCACGCGCGCAGCTGGAGAAACTCTGAACCATGAACGACGCGATCCGTACCGACACCATCGTGGCCATCGCCAGCGCTCCGGGCGCTGGCGGTGTCGGCCTTCTGCGCCTGTCCGGTTCGCGCGCTGCGGCGATCGCCCGCGCGCTGGGTGCGCCTGCACTGCGCCCGCGCCATGCACACTATGCGCGCCTGCGCGACGCCGATGGCGACGTCATCGACGATGGCATCGTGCTGTGGTTCCCGGCGCCGAACAGCTTCACAGGCGAAGAGGTGGTGGAACTGCAGGGGCACGGTAGCCCGGTACTGCTGCAGCAACTGGTCGCGCGCTGCATTGCGCTCGGTGCGCGCCAGGCGCGGCCGGGTGAGTTCAGCGAACGCGCGTTCCTCAACGGCAAGCTCGACCTGGCCCAGGCCGAGGCCATCGCCGACCTGATCGCGGCCGGCGACAACCGCGCCGCACGCGCCGCGCGACGTTCGCTGGATGGTGTGTTCTCGCGGCGCATCGACGCCGTGGTCGAGCAGTTGGTGCTGTTGCGCATCCACGTGGAAGCAGCCATCGACTTCGCCGACGAACCGCTGGAGACCCTCGGCGGTGCGCAGGTGCGGCGTGGGCTGGAGCAGGCGCGCAGTGATCTGGCCCTGCTGCGCCGCGACGCCGAACGCGGCCGTCGCCTGCGCGATGGCCTGCACGCGGTGCTGATCGGTCCGCCGAACGCCGGCAAGAGTTCACTGCTCAATGCGCTGGCCGGCAGCGAGCGCGCCATCGTTACCGACATCGCCGGCACCACCCGCGACACGCTGCGCGAGACCATCCGCCTGGATGGCCTGGAGCTGACCCTGGTCGACACCGCCGGCCTGCGCGACGGTGGCGATGCCATCGAACGCGAAGGCATGCGCCGCGCGCACGTGGAAATCGAGCGCACCGACCTGGCGTTGATCGTGCTGGATGCGCGCGATCCGGCGGCCGGGCAGGCGGCGTTGGGTGACGCCGTGGCAGCGGCGCCGCACAAGATCTACATCCACAACAAGTCGGACCTGCTCGGTGTGCTGCCGGCGCTGGACGACCCGGACCGCGTATTCGTTTCGGCAGCCACCGGCGCCGGGCTGGACGACCTGCATGCGCGCCTGCGTTCGATTGCCTCGGCCGGGGCAGGGGAGCAGGTGGATGGCGAGTTCTCCGCGCGCACGCGCCATGTGGACGCGATCGAGCGAGCGCAGGAACACGCGCAGCGCGCCGATGGCGAACTGGCGCATGAGCACCTGGAACTGGCCGCCGAGGAATTGCGGCTGGCCCATGACGCACTGGGCGAGATCACCGGGCAGATGAGTGCGGATGATCTGCTGGGAAGGATCTTCTCGAGCTTCTGCATCGGGAAGTAACTGTAGAGCCGAGCCCATGCTCGGCTGTTCTTCCCGTCAGCCGAGCATGGGCTCGGCTCTACAGATGCAGGCTTCCCCCACCTGTCACATTGCCGCCGCATACTGACGGCCATCACATACCGCTTGGGGAAGTCGCAGTGAAGTCGTGGGGTTGTGCGTTGCTGTTGTCGCTGGCCGTGGCACCATCGGTAGCCATGAGTGCTGAATCCTCCACCCCGGCCGCACCCAAGGTGTCGGTCTACGGCCATCGCGGGGCAAGCGCACTGCTGCCCGAGCACACCCTGGCGTCGTACGCGCAGGCGATCGCCGATGGCGCCGACTACATCGAACCGGACCTGGTGATGACCAAGGACGGGGTGATGGTGGCCCGCCACGAGAACGAGATCGGCGGCACCACCGACGTCGCTTCGCATCCAGAGTTCGCCAGCCGCCGCACCAGCAAGGTGATCGATGGTCAGAAGGTCGACGGCTGGTTCACCGAAGACTTCACACTGGCCGAGCTGAAGACCCTCTATGCGCGCGAGCGCCTGCCGGAACTGCGCAGCACCGCCTACGACGGGCAGTTCCGCATCGCCAGCCTGGACGAGATCCTGGCCTTCCTGGTGCAGCAGGCCGGGCGTGCCAACCGCGGCATCGGCCTGGTGCCGGAGATCAAGCACCCGACCTACTTCCAGTCCATCGGCCTGCCGATGGAAGACAAGCTGCTGGCCGCACTGCGTGGCAACGCGTACACCAATGTCGGGCCGGTCACCATCCAGTCGTTCGAGACCGCCAACCTGCGCTACCTGCGCGGCAGGATCGGCCGGGGCAGCAACATCCGGCTGCTGCAGCTGCTGTGGAAGGGCGATACCCAGCCGGCTGACATCGCCAAGGCCGGCGGCGCGCTGACCTATGCGCAGATGATGGCCCCGGCCGGCCTGAAGGACATTGCCGGCTACGCCGATGGCATCGGCCCCGAGCTGCGTTCGATCATTCCACTGGATGCCAAGGGCGCGCTGGGCACGCCGACCTCGCTGGTACGTGATGCGCATGCCGCTGGCCTGATGGTGGTTCCGTACACCTTCCGCCCGGAAAACCACTTCCAGCCCAGCAACCTGCGCAAGGGTGCCGACAGCGCGCGCAATGCCGAGGGATCGATCGCCGAGATGCGGGCTTACCTGGCGACGGGCATCGATGCGTTCTTCACCGATGACCCGGCGCTCGGCCGGCAAGCGGTGGATGGGATGGGCGCGGCGGGGAACTGAGCGATCCACGCGCCGGGCATGGCCCGGCGCTACCCGGGGGCCGGTGTGCTCTGGTAGGTGCCAACCTTGGTTGGCACACAACAACCGCGCCGACCAAGGTCGGCCACTACCGATTCATGAGGTTGCCGGCCAGCGGCCGGCACTACCGTCACCTAGCTGCGCGGTTCGTCCGGGCGGCGGAACGGGATCACCACGTAGTCCTGGCCCTCGCGCGGCTGCCACAGTACCGGCACGCGCTGCGGTGACGGCGGCTCCAGCTCGTCGTCGGACAGCGGCTCGGCCTCGTCTTCTTCGTCTTCCCAGCTGTAGCGCTGGCGCGGTGGCAGTGGGTCGGCGTTGCGGAACAGCAGCGCGGCGATGATGCCGGCGAAGGCGCCGCCCATGTGCGACTGCCAGGACACACCATCGGCGTGCGGCAGGATGGTCATCAGCATGCCGCCGTAGAACAGCATGCCGATCAGACCGGTGGCGATCGCCGCACGGTCGCGGCGCAGCAGGCCGAGGCTGGCCAGCAGGAACATCAGGCCGTGGGTCACGCCACTGGCGCCCAGGTGCACGCTGCCCGGATTGCCCAGCATCCACGCGCCGAGGCCCGAACCCAGCCACAGCAGGGGCAGCGCGCGTACGGTGGCCTTCGGATACACGCTGCCGGCGAGCGTGCCGAGGATCAGGATGGCGATGCTGTTGGCGGCGATATGCTCGACCGAGGCATGCAGCATCGGGCCGCCGATCAGGCCGAGCAGGCCCTTGGCTTCCAGCGGTGCGACCGCCCACGGTCGCCAGTCGAACGTGCCCTGCAGGGCGAACACGGCCACCAGCACCAGCACGGCGGCCAGGCTGACATTGAACGCCCGCAGGATGCGCGAGCGATCATTGCGGGGGGCCGGCACGTCGCCGGCGGGCAGGGGCGCGTTGTTGTCCATACCTCAGCAATGGCGGTGACTGGCGCGAAACCAAGGCCACCGTAACGGGAGAGTGGAGGCGGCCGGCGGGACAATCCCACCGGCCGCGCCGTTCAATGGATCAGGCTCAGGCCTGGCCTTCGCCTTCCTTCGGCGGGTACTTCAGGCTCAGCACCACGGTGGCGGCGATGATCACCGCGACCACGCCCAGCGAGACCGGGGTCGGGATCTTGAACAGGTCGATGATCATCATCTTGATGCCGATGAAGCCCAACACCAGTGCCAGGCCGTACGGCAGCAGGTGGAAGCGGTCGGCCATGCCGGCCAGCAGGAAGAACATCGCGCGCAGGCCCAGCACCGCGAACACGTTGGAGGTGAGCACGATGAACGGGTCAGTGGTGATCGCGAAGATCGCCGGGATGCTGTCCACGGCGAAGATCACGTCGGTGACCGCAATCAGGATCAGCACGGCGAACAGCGGGGTGAACCAGCGCACGCCATCACGCTTCACGCTCAGCGCGTTGCCGGCGTAGTCCGGCAGCAGGCGCAGGTGCTTGCGCATCCAGCGCAGGGCCGGGTTGGTCTCCAGGTCCGGCTCCTGGCCGGCGGCGAACCACATCTTCCAACCGGTGAACAGCAGGAAGGCGCCGAACACGTAGAGCAGCCAATGGAACTGGCTGATCAGCACGCTACCGGCGAAGATCATGATCGTACGCAGCACGATCGCACCCAGGATGCCGATGATCAGCACCTTCTGGCGCTGCTCTTCCGGCACCGCGAAGTAGCTCATGATCATCAGGAAGACAAAGATGTTGTCGACCGCCAGCGCCTTTTCGACCAGATAACCGGTCAGGAACTCGAGGCCGACCTTGTTGGCCACGACCTGGCCGGCGGTCTCATTCAGGTAGTACCAGAGGCCGGCGTTGAACAGCAGGGCCAGCGCGACCCAGCCGATGGACCACCACAGGGCCTCCTTGAAGGTGACCTTGTGCGGTCCACCATGGCGCATCAACACGAGGTCGACCAGCAGGGCGATGACCACCACCGCTGCGAAGCCGCCCCACAACCACACGTTACCGATCGTCTGCATTGGGAATGTCCGTTGGAAAGATGAATGCCAGGCCGGACGGCGAGGATCTGCAACGGAGGATCGGGAGGGGATCCAGGGACAGAGCTTCGCCAGTACGGCGAAGGTCTCGCTCGCAGTTCCAGTCGGCTGGAACTGCCGTTGCACCGGAGCCTGCGGGCTCGAAATGACGGCGACAACGTCTGGGAGCTACTCCCCTTCTGGGGCCGATTCTGCCGCCTGGCCGGGCCGCCGTCAAATGCCCCTGCACTGGGGTCGGAGCCCCTGCGGGGATCTGACCCCGGCGCCCGGTTTACAATGGGTGGATGAATACCCCCCTTCCCGTTGTCCGCCTCAAGAATGCGTGGCGCTCCAGCCACCCGTGGATCTTCCAGAAACTGGTCGAGAAGCCGACCGTCCGGCCCAAGCCCGGTTCCATCGTCGACGTGGTCGGCATCGATGGCGAGTTCATTGGCCGCGGGTTCTACAACGGGCACTCGCGCATTGCCGTGCGCATCCTTGAAACCGACCAGAACGTACCGGTGGATGCCGGCTGGTTCTCGCGCAAGATCGCCCAGGCAGTGTCGCTGCGCCGTGAGGTGCTCAAGCTCGACGCGGTGTCCGACGCCTGGCGTGTCGTGCACAGCGAAGGTGACGGCCTGTCCGGCCTGGTGGTGGACCGCTACGGCGACCTGGTGGTGGTCGAATTCTTCGCCGCCGGCATGTTCCGCCACCGCGAATGGATCTACGATGCGCTGCGCGAGCAGTTCCCCGGCTGCCGCTTCCACAGCTTCGCCGACGAGCACGTGCAGAAGCAGGAAAGCTTCGACTTCCACGGCAACACCACCACCGAAGCGTCGGTGATCACCGAGTACGGCATCAAGTTCCGCGCCGACCCGGCCGGTGCGCACAAGACCGGTTTCTTCGCCGACCAGCGCGAGAACCGTGAGTGGCTGAGCCAGCAGGTGGAAGGCAAGAGCGTGCTCGACCTGTGCTGCAACACCGGCGGTTTTGCCGTGTACGCGGCGGCGCGTGGTGCTTCGGAAGTGATCGGCATCGACATCGACGAGGACGTGATCCAGATCGCCAAGGGCAATTCGCGCCTGAACAACGTGCGTCCGAAGTTCATCCAGTCCGACATCTTCCCGTGGCTGCGCGACGCCGCCAACCGTGGCGAGCAGTACGACGTGGTGATCCTGGACCCGGCGAAGATGACGCGCGACCGCGACCAGGTCATCACCGCGCTGAAGAAGTACCTGGACATGAACAAGCTTGCGCTGGGCGTGGTCAAGCCGGGCGGCCTGTTCGCCACCTTCTCCTGCACCGGCCTGGTGGCCGAGGACCAGTTCCTCGACATGCTGCGCCGCGCGGCCTATTTCTCCGGCCGCACGATCCAGATCCTGAAGGTGGCCGGCGCCGGTCCGGACCATCCGTTCATGGCCCACGTGCAGGAATCGCGTTATCTCAAGGCCGTGTTCTGCCGCGTGGTGGACTGACCGCAGGACGCTGTAGAGCCGAGCCCATGCTCGGCTGATCTGCCTGACGGCCTCAAGATCCGCCGGGCGTGGCCCGGCGCTACCCAATGTGCGGCCGCAGCGCTATGGTCGGGCTCTTCCCAATGCCGGTGAGAGCCCATGCCATCGTTGCGTCGTCTGTCCGTTGTGCTTGCCCTGGCGCTGAGCGCGCCGCTGTCGGCCCATGCCATCGAGTTCAGTGCGCAGGAACTGGCCCGCGCCAAATCCCTGCAGCAACGCCTGGTCACGCTCGACAGCCACCTGGATACGCCGGCCAACTTTGGTCGCAGCGGTTTCGACATCGAGCAACGCCACGACCGCAACGCCCTTTCGCAGGTCGATTACCCGCGCATGGTCGAAGGCGCGCTGGACGGCGGTTTCTGGGCGATCTACACCGACCAGGGCGACCGCACCGCTACCGCCCATCTGGCCGAGCGTGATCACGGCCTGCAGCGACTGATGGAAATCCGCGAGATGCTGGCGGCCAATCCCGAGCGCTTCGCGCTGGCACTGACCGCCGATGACGCAGCGCGGATCAAGGCTGCCGGCAAGCGCGTGGTCTACATCAGCATGGAAAATGCCAGCCCGCTGGTGGCTGACCCCAGCCTGCTGTCGTTCTACCACCGCGCCGGCCTGCGCCTGCTCAGCACGGTGCACTTCGCCAACAATGAGTTCGCCGATTCGGCCACCGATCCCAAGGGGGCCGAGTGGAAGGGCCTGAGCCCGGCCGGCAAGGAACTGGTACGGGAGGCGGTGAAGCTGGGCATCGTGATCGACCAGTCGCACGCCTCGGACGCGGTGTTCGACGACCTGCTGGCGATGATGCCGGTGCCGTTCGTGCTGTCGCACAGCTCGGCCAAGGCGGTCTATGACCATCCGCGCAATCTCGACGATGCGCGCCTGCGCAAACTGGCCAAGGCCGGTGGCGTGATCCAGGTGAACGCCTATGGCGGCTACCTGATCGATACGGCGAAGACGCCCGAGCGCAAGCAGGCCGAGGAGGCGCTGAGCAAGCAGCTGGGCGGCTGGGAAGGCATGGGCATCGAACAGGGCGTTGCCCTGCTGAAGGCCGAACAGGCGCTGGACCATGAGCATCCGGTGCGCCACGCCAGCCTGGACGACTTCTTCGCCCACTTCGAGCACATCCTCACGGTGGTCGGCCCCGAGCACGTGGGCATCGGCCTGGATTGGGATGGTGGTGGCGGACTGAGTGACCTGCCCGATGTCAGCCAGCTGCCGAAGATCACCGCGTGGCTGCTGCGCAAGGGCTATACCGAGAAGCAGATTGCCGGCATCTGGGGCGGCAACCTGCTGCGGGTGATGCGCCAGGCGCAGGATTACGCCGCAAAGCAGGGCGGTTGAAGCGCCCTGCGGTAGTGCCGGCCGCTGGCCGGCATTGCCCCTGTCAAGAGGATGCGGGTTGCCGGCCAGCGGCCGGCACTACCGGTGATCGGTTTACTTCGCGATCAGTGCGTGGCGGCGGCTGTACAGGAAGTACAACACCAGGCCGGCCACGTTCCACAGCAGGAAGTACAGCTGGGTGGTGTGCGGCAGGCTGATGAACAGGTAGATGCAGCCCAGTGCCGCCAGCGGGCCGACCACGAAAGCCAGCGGCGTGCGGAAGGTACGCTCGCGGTTCGGCTCGCGCAGGCGCAGCACCACCAGACAGATGCCCACCGCAGTGAACGCGGCCAGGGTACCGGCGTTGGCCAGTGCGGCGATCTCGTCCAGGCGCGCCACGCCGGCCAGGGCCGACACCACCACCGCGGTGAACAACGTGGTCGCCACCGGCGTGCCGGTACGTGCGTTGACCTTGGACAGACCACGCGGCAGCAGGCCATCGCGGCTCATCACAAAGAAGATGCGGCTCTGGCCGTACAGGAACGCCAGCAGCACGGTCGGCAGGGCGATGATCGCGATCACGCCGATCACCATTGCCGCGGTCGGATGGCCCAGCTGGCGCATGATCAGCGCCAGCGGCTCGGCGCTGTGGCCGAACACCGCGTAGCTCATCGCACCGACGGCCGCCAGCGCCACCAGCACGTAGACGATGGTGCAGCCGATCATCGAACCGATGATGCCGATCGACAGGTCGCGGCCCGGGTTCTTGGTCTCCTCGGCGGCGGTGGAGATCGCATCGAAGCCGTAGAAGGCGAAGAAGATGATGGCTGCCGCCGCCATCACGCCGTGCTCGACGCCATCGGGGCCCATCGACTTGGCAAAGCCGTACGGCATGAACGGCTGCAGGTTGGCGCTGTCGAAGGCGGGCAGGGCCACGGCGACGAAGATCGCCAGCGCGATCAGCTTGAACACCACCAGGATCGCATTGAGCGTGGCGCTTTCCTTGGTGCCGGCCATCAGCATGCCGGCCACCAGCCAGGTGATGATGATCGCCGGCAGGTTGATCATTCCGCCTTCCACGTGCGGGCCGGCTGCCAGCCAGGCCGGCAGGTGTACGTTCCAGCCGAACTGGGTGTGGACCCATTCGAGGAAGCCGACGAAGTAGCCGGACCAGCCCACCGCCACCGTACTCACCACCAGCGAGTACTCCAGGATCAGGCTCCAGCCCACCACCCAGGCAAACACCTCGCCCAGCGCGCTGTAACTGTAGGTGTAGGCACTGCCGGCGGCCGGCATCATCGTCGACAGCTCGGCGTAGGACAGCGCCGCACAGGCGCAGACCGCACCGGCGATGGCGAAGGAGATCAGCACGGCCGGGCCGGCCAGGTTGGCACCCACGCCGATCAGCGTGTAGATGCCGGTACCGACGATGGCACCGATGCCCAGCGCGATCAGGTGCGGCCAGCTGAGCGTCGGGATCAGACGCCTGCCGGCTTCGTGGACGGTGACGGAATCTAGGGACTTGCGCCGGAACAGGGACATGCAGGCCTCGGAAGGGGTGACTAAGAACGACAAGTTCCCGAGTGTGACCGAACGCAGCGCAGCATTACCACTGACGCGGGTCATACCCGACGCGCCGCGCGCTGCACCGCGATCAGGCTGCCGGAATCGGCATAAAGCAGGCCGGACCCCCGCGCCGGGCGACGTCAGGGCATGGCGGGCCAGTGGCAGCCGTCTTCCTGCCAGGCCTCGACGTCGTCGTGAAAAGAGCTCCTGCGCCCGTCACGGGCACGCTCATAGCGCAGGTCCAGCACCAGCGCGCCCTGGGTACTTAACAGGTAGCGGCCGTTGAGGCGGCCATCGATGCGCTCTTCCCAGACGCTGTCGAACTGGTACGGGCGATCTTCGGCCAGCACCGTGCTTTGCATCGAGATCCGGCGCAGGGGCAGGCGCTTGCGCTGGCCGGCGTAGCGCACGTCGGACTGTCCGTCCTCCAGCCAGCGCCATTCCAGGTGGATGCTGCCGTTGCGACCGCCGGTCAGGCAGCGATGGTCCTGCACGGTGGCGCCAGAGGCGGTGCCGGCGAACAGCAGGGCCAGGCCGAGCAGCGGCAGCCGCCCGTTCATCCGTTCAGCCCCAACCGGATGCCAAACCCCACCAGGAACAGGCCGGCCACGCGGCGCAGCGCGTCGCTGATCCGCGGGTGCTGGATCAGCCGGCGACGGGCCAGGTTGCCCACGCCGATCAGCATCGAGCAGTAGGCCATGCTGACCACCAGGATGATGCCGGCCAGTGCCGCGAAGGTGGCGATGCCCTGGTGTGCCTTCGGATCGATGAACAACGGCAGGAAGGCCATGTAGAACAGGATCGCCTTCGGGTTGAGCAGGCTGACCAGGATCGCCTGCTGGAAGTAGCGGCCCGGCTGCATGCGGATCGGGCCGGCATCACCGCCCTCGTGCTTCGGTGTGCGCAGCAGGCCGATGCCGACCCACACCAGGTAGGCCGCACCCAGGTACTGCACGGCGTGGAACACCAGCGGGTTGGCCTTGAGCAACGCGGCCACGCCGGCCAGCGCCAGCCACATCAGGATCTGGTCGCCGACCAGCAGGCCGGCCAGTGCGGTGTAGCCGCCGCGCACACCGCCACGGCCGGTGGCGGTCAGCAGGGTGAAGGTACCGGGACCGGGCAGGGCGAGAAACACCAGCACGGCGACCAGAAACGTCCACAGGTCCTGGATGCCCATCCACGGCATGGCGGTGTTCTCTCTTACGGGGGGCCGCCATTGTCGGCCAGCGCCGGGACTGGCGACAGGGGGCCGGCAGGATCTTCGGGCATGCCAGACAGCAGAGGTTGCAGGTGCTGGCGCAGCTGCGCGTGCAGCTGCCGCACCGCCGGCGAGAACTGCTTGCGGTGCGGGCAGACCAGCTGCAACGGTATGTGGCTGCCGATGCCATCGAGCAGCAGCTGCAGGCGCCCTGCAAGCACATCCTCGCGCAGGTCCAGCCAGGATTTGTAGGTGATGCCTTCGCCGGCCACCGCCCAGCGCCGCACCACATCGGCGTCATCGCAGACCAACGGGCCGCGCACCGGAATCACGCTGCGGCGCCCGTCGACCTCGAACGACCAGCGATCATAGGCGCGGCCACTGAGCTGGTAGACCAGGCAATCATGCTCGCGCAGATCGTCCAGGCGCGTGGGCATGCCGCGCCGCTGCAGATAGTCGGGCGACGCCGCGAGTATGCGCCGATTGCCTTCCAGCAGGGGCAGGGCGACGTAGTTGGCGTCGTCGAAGTGGCCGATGCGGATGGCCACGTCGACCGGGTCGCGGAACACGTCGGCCACTTCGTCGGACAGGCGCAGGTGCAGGCGCAGCCGCGGGTGCGCGGCGCGAAAGGCGCTCAGCCAGGGCAGCAGCAGATTTCGACCGAAGTCCGACGGCGCCGACAGCTGCAGGGTGCCGTGCAGTTCGGCGTCTTCGCCCTGCACGCGCGCCTGGCCCTCGCGCAGGGTGGCCAGTACCTCCTGCGCATACGGCAGGTACAGCGCCCCCTCGCCGGTCAGGCGCAGGCTGCGCGTGGTGCGCACGAACAGTCGCAGGTCCAGCTCGCGTTCCAGCCGCGCCACCGCCGCAGCGACCTGCCCCGGCAGCAGGTCGGCTTCGCGGGCTGCCTGCGAGAAGCTGCCCAGTGCGGCAGTGCGGACGAACAGCTGCAGATCGTCGAAGCGGATCATCTTCATCGCCAGAGTGAAAGTGCTGCCCGATTCTGCGCCTTTCCGAGGGACCGCGCGCGGCGCAACCTGTCGCCTCCTTCCCCACTGGACCGCTGCCATGCGCGCCATTGCCTACACCCAAGCCGGCCTGCCGATCGATGATGCCCAGGCCCTGATCGACATTGAACTGGAACTGCCGCAGCCCGGCCCGCGTGACCTGCGCGTGGCGGTACGCGCGGTGGCGGTGAACCCGGTCGACACCAAGGTCCGCCGCGGCGTGGCCACCGATGGCCCGCGCGTGCTGGGCTGGGATGCGGTCGGCATCGTCGACGCGGTGGGCAGCGAGGTGACCCTGTTCCAGCCCGGCGACGCGGTCTACTACGCCGGCGTCATCGACCGCCCGGGCAGCAATGCGCAGTACCAGCTGGTGGATGAGCGCAGCGTCGGCCGCAAGCCGGCCAGTCTTGACGATGCCGCCGCCGCGGCGCTGCCACTGACTGCAATCACCGCCTGGGAGCTGCTGTTCGACCGCCTGCGCATCCCGGAGGGTGGTGGCGAAGGCCAGACCCTGCTGGTGATCGGTGCTGCCGGTGGTGTCGGTTCGATCCTGGTGCAGCTGGCACGGAAGCTGACCAGGCTGACCGTGATCGGCACCGCCTCGCGCCCGGATACCCAGGACTGGGCGTACGCAATGGGGGCACACCACGTGATCGACCACAGCCTGCCGCTGGCCGAGGGACTGGCGCGGCTCGGCATCAGCGAGGTGCAGCATGTCGCCAGCCTGACCCACTCCGACCAGTACTACGCGCAGATCGTGGAACTGCTGGCACCGCAGGGCCAACTGGGGCTGATCGATGATCCTGGCCAGGTGGACGTGATGGCGCTCAAGCGCAAGGCGTTGTCACTGCACTGGGAGTCGATGTTCACCCGGCCGCTGTACCGCACTGCGGACATGCAGCGCCAGCATGACCTGTTGAACCGTGTGGCCGAGCTGATCGACACGGGCGTGCTGCACACCACCCTGGGCGAGCACTTCGGGCGCATCGACGCGGCCAACCTGCGGCGCGCCCACGCGCTGCTGGAAAGCCAGCGTGCCAAGGGCAAGATCGTGCTGGAAGGCTGGTAACACCGGCGGTTCCCGCGCGCCCTTGGGGTCAGATCCCTTTCCCCCCAGGGAAAGGGATCTGACCCCTGCCTCAGGCCACGCCGTTGTCGACGTGGGTGGCGAAACCGGGCTGCTCGCGCAGCCGTTCGAACCACGCCGAGAGGTGTGGCAGCACGGGCTTGTTGCCAGGTGTGCTGCGCCAGCGCTGGGCCGACAGCCCGAGCACGATGTCGGCCAGAGTGAAGGCGTTGCCCGTCACGTGGCAGTGGCCACCGGCCAACTGTGTGTCGAGTACGCCCATCAAGTGGTTCCACTGCGCCAGGCTGGCCTCGGCGCGGGCATCGTCCGGGTAGTCCGGATGCCGGCGCACGCGCGCCATGAACACGTGCCGCCAGGCGCTGTTGAGGTCGCTGGCCTGCCAGTCCATCCACTGCTCGACCCGGGCGCGGCCCTGCGCCGTACCGGGCAGCAGGTCATCACGGCCAGCACGTACGGCCAGGTAGCGGCAGATGCTGTTGGATTCCCACAGCACGAAGTCGCCATCGCGCAGGACCGGCACCTGCCGGTTGGGATTCAACGTGGCCAGCAGGTCCGCCGGTGGTTCTGGCTCGTGTTGGAGTGGCAGGTCGAGGCCGGCGCACAGCCACAGCACCTTGCGCACGTTGATGGAGGTGGGCTTTCCGTACAGAGCGAGCATGGTCCTGACGCAGCAGCTGAGACTCGGCCAGCCTACACTTGCCCCATGCAAACCGAATATCTGCTCATTGCCGGCCTTCTATTGGCCGTGCTCATCCTGCAGCTGGTCGCCCTGCTGCGCCGCCCGCCGCATGACCGCCTGGAACAGGCCGTGCGCGAGGAGGCCCGCGCCGGGCGCAGCGAACTGCGCGAACAGCTCGATGGCTTCGCCCGCGCGCTGACCGATCTGTCCACCCGCACCGATCAGCGCCTGGACCTGCTGCGCGAAGCGCTGGGCGAAGATGCCCGCAAAGCGCGCGCTGAAGTGGCCGACAGCCAGCAGCGCGGCGCAGCATTGATGGGGCAGCGGCTGCAGGAACTGCGCGGCCAGCTGGAGACCTTCGGCCAGCAGCAGGAGGCACGCATCCATGCGTTTGGCCAGCAGCTGCAGGAGCTCACTGCGCGCACCGATACCCAGCTCGGGGCGCTGCGCCAGACCCTGGTGGACGATGCACGCAAGGGCCGCGAGGAGGGCGCGCTGTCGCAGCAGCGCCTGACCGACAGTCTGGGCCTGCGCCTGCAGGAACTGACACAGCGCAACGAGCAGCGCATCGCTGAGATGCGTGCCACGCTGGAGGAACAGCTGCGCGCGCTGCAGAACGACAACGCGCAGAAGCTGGAGCAGATGCGCCACACCGTGGACGAGAAGCTGCAGTCAACGCTGGAAACGCGGCTGGGCAATTCCTTCAAGCTCGTCTCCGAGCGCCTGGAACAGGTGCAGCGTGGCCTCGGCGAGATGCAGCAGCTGGCCACCGGCGTGGGCGACCTCAAGCGCGTGCTGACGAACGTCAAGAACCGCGGCAGCTGGGGCGAAGTGCAGCTGGAGAACATCCTCGAGCAGACACTCACCCAGGAGCAGTACGCGCGCGCGGTGAGGGTGCGCCCGGATAGTGGCGAGATGGTCGATATCGCCGTGCGCCTGCCGGGCCGCAGCAGCGACGACACGCCGGTGTGGCTGCCGATCGACTCCAAGTTCCCGCGCGAGGACTACGAGCGCCTGCTGGACGCACAGGAACAGGGCGATGCCGAAGGCGTGCGCCTGCAGGGCATCCAGCTGGAGCGCGCGGTGCGCGTGCAGGCCAAGTCGATCTGCGACAAGTACATCGTGCCACCGCACACCACGGACTTCGCGGTAATGTTCCTGCCCACCGAAGGCCTGTATGCCGAGGTGATCCGGCGCCCGGGCCTGGTTGACCTGCTGCAGCGCGAGTACCGTGTGGTGGTCGCCGGACCGACCACGTTCACTGCGTTGCTCAACAGCCTGCAGATGGGCTTTCGCACGCTGGCCATTGAAAAGCGATCCAGCGAAGTGTGGAGCCTGCTGGGTGCGGTCAAGAGCGAGTTCGGTAAGTTCGCCGGCATCCTGGAAAAGGCCGAGAAGCAGATCACTACCGTTGGCCGCAGCATCGGCGAGGCCAGCCGCAAGACCCGCACCATCGAACGCCGCCTGCGTGGCGTGGAGTCGCTGGCGTCCGAACAGGCGCAGTCGCTGCTCGGCGACCTGGCCGAGGGTGATGCGGTGGCCGAGGAGGAAGGCAGTGATGGCGAGGGCGACGAGGCCTGAGCCACGCTGACACGCCGCCTGCATCGCCGATGGGTATGCTGGCGGCCTGTCCGCTTCGACCAGGTACCGCCATGCGCCTGCCCCGCTTCACCAGCCTTGTCCTGACCGCGCTGCTCGCCGCCTGCGGCAGCGCGCCAACGACCGTGGGCACGACCACGCAGGCCGCCTCCAGCACCCCCGAAGCGGTCGAAGCCTACCGCGAAGCACGTGACGTCGACTGCCAGGCCGCCGGTGGCACCCTGCAGCGGCTCGGCCGGCTGCAGCGCGAGCAATGCGTGATTCCCTATGCCGACGCCGGCAAGGCCTGCAGCCGCAAAAGCGACTGCACGGGCCAGTGCCTGGCCGCAGGCGAGGCAATGGCCGGTGATGTGGCGTCCGGTACCTGCCAGCGTGATGCCAGCCAGAACTTCGGTTGCCGCCAGCGTATCGATGACGGCAAGGCGCAGGGCACGATCTGCGTGGATTGAGGATGCCTGTAGAGCCGAGCCCATGCTCGGCTGCCATGGCATCAGCCGAGCATGGACTCGGCTCTACAACAGCGCGCGCGGCGCTATGCTGGTGGGCCATTCCCGCCGTAGCCGGAGCCCCGCGTGAGCACCCCGATCCAGGACATTCCCCTCACCACCATCGACGGCCAGCCGTCCTCGCTTGCCGACTACCAGGGCAAGGTGCTGCTGCTGGTCAACGTCGCCTCCAAGTGCGGCCTGACCCCGCAGTACGAAGGCCTGCAGGCGCTGTATGCGGAAAAGCACGCGCAGGGCCTGGAAGTGCTGGGCTTCCCCGCCAACAACTTCCTCGGCCAGGAGCCGGGCAGCGAGGCCGAGATCCAGCAGTTCTGCCAGCTCACCTACGATGTCAGTTTCCCGATGTTCTCCAAGATCAGCGTGGCTGGCGAGGACACCCACCCGCTGTACCGGCAGCTGACCGCCGCGCAGCCGCAGTCGATCGGCGAGGGCCCGCTGCGCGAGCGCCTGGCCAGCAAGGAGATCCCGATCCATCCGGCACCGGCGGTGCTGTGGAACTTCGAGAAGTTCCTGGTCGGCCGTGATGGCAAGGTGGTTGCACGCTTTGCCCCGGACGTGGCGGCCGATGACGTGCGCCTGCGTGACGCCATCGAGGCCGCGCTGGCGGCCTGAGGAAAGCGTGCCAACCGAGGTTGGCACCTACCGGAAAAGAAAAACCCCGCCGAGGCGGGGTTTTCTCATGCATCGCAGAGCGATCTCAGTGGGTCCATTGCGGCATCGGCATCGCATCCACGGGGATCGGCGAATTGGCATCATCATGGCCGCGGTCGCGCTTGCTGCGCAGGTCGTTCTCGATCTGGTAGTTGCGGCGCTGCATCCACGCATCGCGCACCAGCGAGTACTCGTCCACGGCGGTGTCGCGCAGATCATCGATCGCCAGCAGCTGTGCGCGGGTGTCGACCAGCTGCAGGCCCTGCAGGCCGATGCGGACCTTGTCTTCCTCGATGCGGCGGATCGGCGACAACGGGATGTCACCGGCCAGGCCGAACACATCGCGCACGGTACGCGGGCCGAAGAACGGCAGTTCCACGTAGCGCGAACGACGCCAGCCCCAGGCTCCCAGGGTCTGGCCGAAATCTTCATTGCGACGCGGCACCATCGCCTTGCTGGCCGGATCGAACAGGCCACCGATGCCCAGCGTGCTGTTCATCAGGAAGCGGCCGAGGCTGTCCCACGCATCGGCACCGCGGCCCTGCAGCAGCTGGTTGGTGATGGTCACCGGCGCACGCAGGTTGCTGAAGAAGTTGCTGACGCCGGTCCGCGCGAAACGCGGCACCACGTGGGTATAGGCGGTGGCCAGCGGGCGGGCCACACCGCGGTCGACCGCATTGTTGAACTTGTGGACCTTGCGGTTGAACGGTTCCCACGGATCGTAGGCCGCGGCACTGCCGGTGTTGCCGGTGCCACCATACAGGGCGTCGAAATCATCGTCGCTGGCGGCGGTGGATGCTGCGGTCTTCGGTGGGCTGGCCTCTGCGCCCTGCGGCGCAGTTGTCGGCACCGCAGCGGCAGGCGTTGCCGGGTTGGCCACGGGAGCGACCGGAGCAGTACCGACCACCCCGGTATCGGCCGTTGCGGCCGTCGCTTCGGCAGCAGGGCCGGGCGCGACCACGGTGCTGGCGACCGGTGCGTCGCTGCGCGCGGGCTTGCCGGCACAGGCGGTCAGGGCGGTGGCCAGGAGGATCAGGGGGAAAGTGCGTACGACGTTCATGTCAGCTCGCAGCAGAAGTAGCGTTGAAGTCCAGGTCGGGCGACAGCCGGTAGGCTGCGCTCAGCTCGTTGAAGCCGGCCGGCGCGCCGGAAATGGCCAGCGCATGGCCCGCCTTGCGTGCCCGGGCGGCCAGTTCGGCCAGCAGAGCCAGGCCGGCGCTGTCCACGCGCTCGACCTCGCCCAGCTCCAGCCGCGCCAGCTGGGCTGGCAGGGCCTGCAGTTGCGGCCACAGTGCAATCACCGCGGCACGGTCGAGCACCCCGCGCAGGCGCAGGGTGTCGCCTTCCAGCAGCGCCAGTGCGTTACTTGCCATTGCCCGCCGGCCCGGCCTGCAGGCTGCCGCTGTGCAGCTCGCTGGCCACCTGCTTGATGCCCTTCTGGCGCAAGGGCGTATCGAACTGGTTGCGGAAGGTCTGCACGTAGGAAATGCCTTCGATGTTGACGTCGAAGATCTTCCACTGGCCGTTGACGTTGCGCATCCAGTACTCGACCGGGGTCGGTTCGTTGCCGGCGCGCACCAGTTCGGTGCTGACGCGCACGCCACGGTTGCCCGGCAGCGGGCTTTCACCCTTCAGGCGGAAGCTCGGTTTGCCCTGGATGTTGAGCAGGGTCGAACCGTAGCGCTGCATCAGGCTGTCGGCCATCGCATCGGCGAACAGCTTGATGTCGCCGTCGGAGGCGCCGCGGGCGTGCGGGCCCAGCACCAGGCGTGCCGCATAGTCGCGGTCAAAGGTGCGGTTCAGTTCGCTGTCGATGTAGCTGCGCAGGCTGGCCGGGTTGCTGCTGAACTCGCTGCGGCGCTGCTGCAGCGTGGTGAGAATGCGCGTGCTGGCATCGATCACCACCTTGCCGGCCTGGCCCTGCGCTGCGGCAGCGGCGGGGGCGGCCGCCTGGGCCTGGGCAAGGAACGGAGTGGCCATCAGCAGCGCCGAGGCGAGCAGGGCGGGAATCAGTTTCATTTTCATGGTTGCGGTTCCGTTGCAGGCGCCTGAGCGCCATCGTTGGGCTTCTGGGCAGCGCCACCACCGGCGCCGCCACTGAACATGTACTTGCCGACCAGCTGGATCAGGTCCACCGCCGGCTGGGTGAAGACGATCTCGTCACCGGCCTTCAGCACGTCCGGGTCACCGCCCGGCTGCAGACCGATATAGCTCTCGCCGAGCAAACCACTGGTGAAGATGCCCGCCGAGGTGTCCGCCGGCAGGTCCTTGACCTTGCTGTCCATGCGCAGGGTCACGATGGATTCGAACTTCACCGGATCCAGGTCGATGGAGGCGACCTGGCCGACGGTGACGCCGCCGATCTTCACCGGCGCCTGCTTGCGCAGCTGGCCGACCTGGGAGAAGCGCGCCTTCAGCTCGTAGCCCTGGCTGCCCCAGCTCCAGCGCTGGTTGGTCGAGGCCACGGCCAGCACCATCAGCGAGGCCAGGGCCAGCAGCAGGAATGCGCCGACAGAGAATTCGAGTCTGGGACCGCGGATGGCCATGTGGATTACCTGATCGAGTCGTGGTGGCCGCGCGCGCCTGCGCACCGCCGGTGGAGGGGTTAGGTGAACAACATTGCCGACAGCACGAAGTTGAACATCAGCACCAGCAGCGAGGCATTGACCACCGCACGGGTGGTCGCCACCGAGGTGCCCTCGATGGTCGGCTCGGCGTGGAAACCAACATAGGCGGCGACCAGCGCTGCGGTGCCGCCGAAGATCGCCGACTTCAGCATCGCCACGCCGAAGTCGTCCCAGAAATCGACGCTGTTGCGCAGTGCCGACCAGAACACGCCATTGTCCAGGCCCAGCACATGCACCGCTTCGAAGTAGCTGGCGCTGATCGCCAGCGAGCAGAAGATGCCGGTCAGCAGCGGCACGGTCAGCACCGCCGCCCAGAAGCGCGGCGCGACGGCCTTGGCCACCGGGTCGATCGCCATCAGCTCCAGTGCCTTGATCTGGTCGGTGGCGCGCATCAGGCCCAGTTCGGCGGCGATCGAGCTGCCGGCGCGGCCGATGAACAACAGCGCGGTCAGCACCGGCGCCAGTTCCCGGTACAGCGACAGGCCGAGCAGGGTCGACAGCGCGTCGGCCGCACCGAAGGTGGTCAGCGTGCGGTAGCCCTGCAGGGTCAGCACCAGGCCGACGAAGGCACCACCGACGGCGATGATCGGCAGCGAGCGTGCGCCGATCTTGTAGATCTCGCGGGTCAGCTCGGCCAGGAAATCACGGGTCGGCAGCGAACCACGCAGCACGGTCAGCGAGAACAGGCCGGCGCGACCCAGCGAGCGGGTGGCTTGGACGAACGGCATCAGGCGACCCTCGCGCGCGGCGCGGCATCGAACGGAATGGGGCCATCGGGCTGGCCGTGCAGGAACTGCCGAAGCAGCGGGTCCTGACTGGACTGCAGCGCCTCGGGCGTGCCTTGGAACACGATGCCGCCATTGGCGATGGCGATCACCTGGTCGCAGATCGGCAGGGTCTCGTGCACGTGGTGGCTGACAATGATGCTGGTCAGGCCCAGGCTGTGGTTGAGGCGCTGGATCAGGCTCATGATCACGCCGGAGGCGATCGGGTCCAACCCGGTCAGCGGCTCGTCGTAGATCATCAGTGGCGGATCCAGTGCCAGCGCGCGGGCCAGCGCGACCCGGCGCGCCATGCCACCTGACAGTTCGCGCGGCCAGGCATCGGCAGCGGCCAGCAGACCCACGGCATGCAGCTTCATTTCCACCAGGCGGCGCAGCACGGCGGTCGGCAGGCGGGTATGCGTGCGCAGTGGCAGCGCGACGTTTTCGGCGACGGTCAGATCGGTCAGCAGGCCGTTGCCCTGCAGCAGCACACCCACGCTCTTGCGCATCTCCAGCAGCGCGCCGCTGTCATGCGGAATCGGCCTGCCGAACAGGGTGACCTCGCCGGCGACCGGACGCAGTTCGCCGGTCAGTGCCGCCAGCAGGGTCGACTTGCCACTGCCGGACGGGCCCAGCACGGCCGTGATGCTGCCCTTGGGCACCTGCAGCGACACGTCACGCAGGATCGTGCGCCCGCTCCGGTCGATGCGGACGTTGGATAACTGCACCAGACTGGAGGCGGAAGCCGACATGGGCACCATTAACGTTTTTTAGACATCGAAGGATCGGGCCCATCGGCTGAACATAAGCAGACTGGACGGTCCAGTATTGTGGCACGGCATGACCCTTGCCAGGCCGGGACAATCGGCCGGCAGCGCGGAACAATCCGTACCGGCGATGGGCTGGCCATTGAATACTGCCTGCCGTGCTGCACACTGTGCATGATGAGTGACCCGGGCAGCGATTTCCGCCTCTACCATTCCAACTCCCTGGACGTGCTGGCTGCGCTGCTGGCGCGCAACGTGCGTTTGCCGGTTCCGGGCCAGCCGTTGCTCGCGCCGGAGGTGGTGCTGATCCCGCAGGTGGCGATGCGGCGTTGGCTGCAAGCGACACTCGCTGCCGAATATGGCGTGGCCGCCAACCTCGAGTTCCTGACCCCGGGCGAATTCGTTGCCCGTGCACTCAATGCCAATGTGCCGGGCGAACGCGACGACCTGGACGCCGCGGGCCTGCACTGGAAGCTCTACCAGGCATTGCGCGACCCGGCGCTGCTGGCGCAGCCACCGATGCGCGCGCTGCAGTCCTATCTTGCCGGCGGCGACGCCCTGAAGCCGTGGGCACTGGCCGGTGAACTGGCGTCGGTGTTCGAGAAGTACCAGGCCTGGCGCCGCGACTGGTTGCTGCGCTGGGAGGCCGGCGCCGACCCGGCCGACCCGCAGGCGATCCTCTGGCGCACCATCGCCCATGGCCGCGACTACCGCGCGCGCCGCATCCAGGCGTACCTGGATCGCTTCGAGGGTGCCGGCCAGCCGCTGCCGCAGGGCCTGCCACCGCGGATGTCCGCGTTCGCGACGCTCAACATCTCGCCCGACGTGCTGCGGGTGATGGCCACCCAGGCGCGGGTGGGCGAGCTGCACTTCTATATGCCCACTCCGGTGCAGTCGTACTGGGGTGACCTGCAGACGCTGGCCGAGCGCCTGCGCAGCGGCGCGCCCGATCCCTTCGGTGAAGCGGCCGGTGAGAACCGCCTGCTGGAGGCCTGGGGTGCGGCCGGCCGCGACTTCATGGCGGTGCTGGGCAGCTACGAGGTGGTGCACCCGGCCGGCGAGATTGCCGCGTATTCGGATCCGGAAGAAGACACCCGGCCGACCCTTGACGAAGGCGGCCTGTCCGACAGCCTGCTGCATCGCCTGCAGCGCGATCTTTTCCATCGCCGCGCGTTGCCCTCGGGCGAGCTGCGCGATGGGCTGCGCAGCGACGACCCCAGCCTGCAGGTGCATGCCTGCCACACCCGGCTGCGCGAGCTTCAGGTGCTGCACGACCAGCTGCGCAGCCTGCTGCAGGACCCGCGCTTCGACCCACCGCTGCAGGCGCGCGAGATTGCGGTGCTGGCGCCGGACATCGATCCCTATGTGCCGTACCTGGAGGCGGTGTTCGGCGGCCGCGGGGGGGAGGACGAGCACATTCCCTACGCGCTGGCCGACAGCAGTCCGCTCGCGGGCGAGCCGCTGGCCGATGTGTTCGTGCACCTGCTGGGCCTGCCGGTATCGCGCTTTGGCCTGAATGAAGTGCTTGACCTGCTGGCCAGCGCGCCGCTGGCCGAAGCGGCCGGACTGGAGGCGGTGGACTTCGATCGGCTGCATGGCTGGCTGCAGCAGGCCGGCGCACGCTGGGGCCTGGATGCGAAGCACCGCAACCAGCACCAGGCGCCGGCCGACGACGCTTACACCTGGCAGTTTGCACTGGACCGCCTGGTGCTCGGTCACGCCACCGGCAGCGAGGCGGACCTGGCCGGCGTGGCGCCGTGGATCGAACTGGAAGGCGGCGCGCTGGAAGCACTGGACCGGCTGCTGCGGCTGCTGCGCGTGCTGGCGGTCTACCAGCGTCGCCTCGGCGAGCTGCTGACCCCGGCGCAGTGGCGGCAACGGCTGCTGTCGCTGCTGGACGCGCTGCTGCCGACTGCGCCCAGTTCACCCAACAGCCAGCGCGCCCTGGAGCGGCTGCGCAAGCTGCTGAACCAGTTCGCCGACGATGCCGCCAAGGCCGGTTTCGAAGACGGCGTGCCGCCTGAGGTGGTGCGTTCGCACTTCGCCGGCGTACTGGGCGAGGCCGATACGCGCGCGCCGCTGCTGACCGGTGGCATCAGTTTCGGCCGCATGGTGCCGATGCGCCTGCTGCCGTTCCGGGTGATCTGCGTGCTCGGTCTCAATGACGGCGATTTCCCGCGCCGTGACCCGGCCGCGGGCCTCAACCAGCTCACCGCCGAGCTGGACACGCCGCGCCGCCGCCCGGGCGATCGCTCCACTCGCGAAGACGACCGCTTCCTGTTCCTGCAGCTGTTCGCCGCCGCGCAGGAGGTGTTCTACCTCAGCTACCTCGGCGCCGATCCACGCGATGGCAGCGTGCGTGAGCCGTCGGTGCTGGTCAGTGAACTGATCGATGCCGCCGCCGCGTATCACCTCGATCCGCCTGCGGCGGTCCGCGACTTTACCGTGCGCCATGCACTGCAGCCGTTCTCACCGGCGGCGTTCGGAGAGGGTGATCCACGCCGCTTCAGCTATCGGCGGCAATGGCATCCCGCTGCCGGCCGCCTCACCGGCCAGCGTGGTGGCCTGCAGCCGTGGTTCGATGCCCCGCTGCCGCCGCCGCCCGACGATGCCGTGGAAGACGAGCTCGCGCTCGACACCCTGCGCCGCTTCCTGTGCGACCCGGCCGGGCAGTTCCTCGCACAGTCGCTGGGCCTGCGCCTGGCCGACGATGCCGGGGAAGTTGATGACCTGGAACCGCTGGTGCTGTCATCGCGCGGCCCGGAAAAGCGCAGCGTGCAGGCGGCGGTGGTGCGCGCAACGCTCAGCGGTGATACCGAGCCGTTGTACCCGCGGCTGCGCGCGCGTGGCCTGTTGCCGTCCGGTCCATTGGGCCAGCGCCAGTTCGAGGTGGAGCAGCTGAAGACGCGTCCGTATGCCAGTGCGCTGCTGGGCTGGATGCAGGGCGAACCATTGGAAAGCCGTCGCTACGAAGTGGACATCGATGGCGTGCGCCTGCACGGCCGCGTGGCCGATCGGCATCCCGAAGGCCTGGTGCGGCTGCGCGCCGGCACGCTCAATGGCAATGCAGTGATCCGCCAGGGCCTGGACTGGCTGCTGGCCAACGCCGCCGGCGACGCACTGCCTCTTGTGCAGTTCCACGATGGCGGCGACGCCGGTCCCGGCCCGCATGTACTGCCGGCACTGAGCGCGCCTGCTGCACGCGCGGCGCTGCGCGCGCTGCTGCAGTTGCGCCAGCGCGGCCTGCGTGAGCCGCTGCGCTTTGCCCCGTATACCGGCTGGGTGCTGTACAACGCGCCGGCAGAGAAACAGCGCAGCGAGGGCTGGAAGCAGTGGCATGGCAGCGACCGCAGCTGGGGTGAATCCAGCAGCGACGCCTGGCAGCTGCTGCTGCGGGGTGCCGACCCGTTCGCCTCCGATGCCAGCTATGCCGACCTGCTGCGCAACAGCCAGGTGGTCTTCAGCGCGGTGCGCGAAGGCCGCACCCTCGGCGCCGAAACGCGCCAGGAGGGCAGCGCATGAGCCCCGCCTTCATCGATGAGCGAGCCCAGTGCATGGCGGTCGATCCCTATCTGGCCCTGCCGCTGGATGGCATCCGCCTGATCGAAGCCAGTGCCGGCACCGGCAAGACCTTCACCCTGGCTACGCTGTTTACCCGCCTGGTGGTGGAACAGGGCCTGCGCATCGGACAGATCCTGGCGGTGACCTTCACCGATGCGGCTACCCAGGAACTGCGCAAGCGCATCCGCGAGCGCCTGGCGCTGGCGGCGCGACTGGTCGATCTGGAACCGGGCGAAGGCGAAGCGCCGGACGTGCGGCTGACCCGCGAGGTGCTGCTGCGGCATCTGCAGGGAGGTACCGAGCGCGCCGCCGCACTGAAGCGCCGCCTGCAGGTCGCCGCCGATGAGATCGACCTCGCGTCCATCTTCACCATCCACGGTTTCTGCACCCGCGTGCTGCGCGAGCACGCGCTGGAAAGCGGCCACACGTTCGATCCACCGGAGCTGCTGGCCAGCGACCGTGAGTTGCTGGAAGCGCTCGCGGCCGACCTTTGGCGGGTACATGCCAATGACCCGGCCACGCTGGAACCGCTGACCTGGCTGTGGTCCACCCCGGACGCACTGGCCGCCGATCTGCGCGCGCTGCTGGCCGCGCCGCCGCTGCACCCGTTGCCACAGGCGGTGGCGCTGCCCGATCCGCAGGCCGCCCTGCAGAGTGTTGCCGAAGAGCTGTCCGCAAGCGTGCGCGAGCATGGCGAGCAGTTCTTCATCGACCTCTGCGATGCGGTCGACAACAAATGGATCAACGGCGTGTCCTACAAGCTGGGCTGGCTGCACCCGCTGGGCCGGCAACTGCTGGGCTGGGCCGAGCGCGCCGATTCGCGCGAGCTGCTGACCAGCGAGCGCCTGCCGGCACTGCTGCCGGAGGCGCTGGCAGCCAAGACCAACAAGAAATTCGCCGAGCGCACGCCATCGTCACCATTGCAGGCGCCGTTGGCCCGCTATGTCGCGCTTCTGACCGAACGCGATGCCTGGCTGCGTGCCACCGCGTTGAACTTCCTGCACGTGCTTCGCGACGAAGCCAGACAGCGCCTGCAGGCGCTGAAGCGCACCCGCCGGGTGCAGACCTACGACGATCTGATCGATGGCGTGGCACTGGCCCTGGAAGGCCCGCAGCGGCTGGCACTGATCAAGCAGCTGCGCGCGCAGTACTGCATCGCGCTGGTCGATGAGTTCCAGGATACCGACGACCGTCAGTGGGGCATTTTCCACACCGTGTTCGGCGATTCACCGGAGGTGCGCGAGCTCGGCCTGGCACCGGCGCTGTTCCTGATCGGCGATCCCAAGCAGGCGATCTACGGTTTCCGCGGCGGTGATATCCACACTTACCTGAAGGCCAAGCGGGTAGCGCAACAGGCGCCGGTGCTTGACCAGAACTTCCGCTCGCGACCGGCCGTGCTGCGCGCGCTGCAGGCGCTGTACGACAACGGTGGCGAAGACGCCTTCCTCGAGCGTGGCATCCAGTTCGAGCCGGTGCGGCCCGGTGGCGTGCGCAGCGATGCGGACTACCAGCGCGATGGCCATGCCGCCCCGGCACTCACCCTGCGCGTGCTGCGCAGTGGCGGTGACAAGGCGATGAGTGCCGATGCCTCGCGCGAAGCAGCGACCCAGGCCTGTGTGGCGGCGATCCACCAGATCCTGGTCGCGGCACGTGCAGGCAGTGCTGTTCTGCGTGGGCGCCCGGTACAGCCGGGTGACATCGCGGTGCTGGTGCGCTCGCATCGCGAGGCCACGCTGGTGCAGCGCGCGCTGGCCGCGGTCGGCATTCCTGCCGTGGCAGCGGGCAAGCAGAGCCTGTTCGCCACCAGCGAAGCGCGTGATCTCCGTGCACTGCTGCTGGCGCTGCTGCAGCCGGCGGACGAAGGTCGCCTGCGCGCAGCGCTGGCCACGGTACTGCTCGGCCAGCGTGCCAGTGCGATCGCGGCGATGGAGCGCGAGGGCGACCTGCAACGCGGGTTCCAGGCGCAGCTGCTGCATTGGCGCGAGCGCTGGCAGCGCGGCGGCCCGTTCGCGGTGATCGCCGACGTCTGCGCCGCACAGGGCGAACGCCTGCTGGCGCTGATCGATGGCGAGCGCCGCCTGACCAACTACCTGCAGCTGGGCGAACTGCTGCAGGAAGCCTCGGCGCAGGCGCTGGGCATGCACGGCCTGCTGGACTGGCTGCAGGGCCAGATGGCCAGCGCCGACCAGGATGACGAGCAGCAGTTGCTGCGCCTGGAATCGGATGCGCGCCGCGTGCAGATCATCACCCTCCACAAGAGCAAGGGCCTGGAGTACCCGCTGGTGTTCCTGCCCTTCGTGGGCATCGACGGCGGTGCGCCCAACACCGCCTCGCACTGCACGGTGCATGTGGGCGGCCAGCGCCAGCTGCACTGGAAGCTGGGCAAGGACGAGGCCTGGGAAGCGGCCACTGCGCAGCGCGAGCGCGAGCAGCGTGCCGAAGATGCGCGCCTGCTGTATGTCGGCCTGACCCGCGCCGAGCACGCGCTGTGGATCGCCGTGGGTGATCTGGCCGGGCTCGGCAGGACGCGGCTGGCACCGCTGCTGGGTGACCTGCAGGCGCTGCGCGCGCATGCCGATGTGCGCATCGATGACAGTGAGGTACCGGCTGCGCTGCCGCAGCTGGCGGCCGAAGTGGAAGGGGATCTTCCGGCGGTGCGTGCACTGACCCGGCGCGTTCCGCACGACTGGTGGGTGTACAGCTTCACCCAGCTGGCCCACGCCGATGCCGGCGCGGGCAGTGACATCGAAGCCGCTGCCACCGCGCTGCCGGCGCCGGCAGCCGACGAACCCACCGGCCCGGAGCTGCCGCTGGAACCGGCACTGCCGGAAGCCGCCACGGCGGCCGAGGACAGCGCGCCGCTCGACCCGCGTTTCATGGGCAGCCGCTTCGGCAACGTGCTGCACGAGGCAATGGAAAACGTCGACTTCGCCGCATGGGCTGACTGGCAACCAGGCCGGGAAGCTCCCGAGGGCCAGGCCGAGGTGCTGCGCAAGGCGCTGCACGATGAGGGCTATGCCGACGTCGATCTGGACGATGGCGTGGCGGTGCTGGTGCCGCTGGTGGGCCACACGCTGACCGTACCGCTGCCCGAAGGCGGTGCGCTGCACAGCCTCGGTGAAGGCGAGCGCCGCGCCGAAATCGACTTCCATTTCGCCATCGAGGCGACCACCGTGCCGGCGCTGTTGCAGGTGCTGCATGCGCATGGTGTTTCCAGTGGCCGCCGCGGCTTCGGCCAGCGCCGCCGCCTGGAGGGGCTGATGACCGGCATGATCGACCTGACCTACGTGCGTGATGGCCGGTGGTACGTGCTCGACTACAAGTCCAACCGCCTGCCCGGCTACAGCCCGGACCTGCTGGCCATTGCCATGCGCCACAGCGAATACGATCTGCAGGCGCTGATCTACACCGTGGCCCTGCATCGCTGGCTGCGCTTCCGCTTGGGCGCGGCCTACGACTACGAGCGCGACATGGGCGGCATCCGTTACCTGTTCTGCCGCGGCCTGGATGGCACGGGCAACGGCGTGCACGTGGATCGTTTCCCGTTCGCGCTGGTGGATGCACTCGACGCGCTGTTCGCCGGCGGCGAGCAGGCCCAGGCCCAGCTCGCCGCGCGTGCCCGTGGAGCCAGCGCATGAGCCTGCTGAAGGAACTGCATCAGAAGGGCCTGCTGCGTACCCTCGACCACGCATTGGCGACCATCCTGCAGCGGCTGCGCGACGACACGCCCGACAGTGTGGCACTGGCGGCGGCGCTGGCTTCGCTGGCGGTGTCCCAGGGCCACGCCGCGTTCGATCCGGCACAACCGCAGCGGGTGCTGGAAGGCGTGCCCGAGTGGCCCGCCGCGCAGGCCTGGCTGGCGCAGCTGCGCGCATCGCCATGGGTGGCCACACCGGAGCAGGCTGACGCCATCGCCGGGGATGCCCCCTTGGTGCTGGAGAACGGGCTGCTGTACCTGCGCCGCTACCGCGAGTACGAGCGCCAGTTGGCCACCGGTCTGCAGCGCATCGGCCGGCATCCGCTGCCGGCGCCGGACATGGCAGCGTTGGCGCCATTGTTCGCGCAGCTGTTCCCGCACGCATCGCACGGCGAAGATCACCAGGCACGCGCAGCCGGCGTGACGCTGCGCCATCCGCTGGCGCTGGTCACCGGCGGCCCCGGCACCGGCAAGACCACCACCATCGCGCGCCTGTTGCTGCTGCTGGCGGCGCAGGCCCGGCATGCCGGCCAGCCGCTGCCCGAGGTGGCGCTGGCCGCGCCCACCGGTCGCGCCGCCGAGCGGATGGCCGAGAGCCTGCGCATGGCCGTGCAACGCCTGCAGGAACAGGGACTGGATCCGACGCTTTGCGCGGCACTGCCCAGCAGCGGCACCACCCTGCATCGACTGCTCGGCGTGATTCCCGACTCACCACGCTTCCGCCACCACGCCGACAACCCGCTGCCGGTGGACGTGGTGGTGGTCGACGAAGCGTCGATGATCGATCTGCCGATGATGGCCAAGCTGGTCGACGCGATCGCCAGCGGCACCCGGCTGATCCTGCTCGGCGATCCCGATCAGTTGCCCTCGGTCGAAGCCGGTGACGTGCTCAGCGCGATCCTGCGCGCCAGCGGCGATGGCATCGGCACCCGCGCCGACGATGCGCTGGCGCTGCATGGCCTGCTGGCACCAGCCACCTTGCAGCCGCAGGCCGCACCACGCGCCTTCGCCGGCCGTCGCGTGCAGCTGCAACGCGGCTACCGGCAGAGTGATGCGCTGGACCTGGCACCGCTGGCGCATGCCGTGCGTGAAGGTGACAGCCACACTGCATTGCAGCTGCTGCGCGGTGGTGGATTGGCTGGCGTGCAGTTCCACGAAGGTGAGGCGGACCCGCTGCGTGGCCAGCGTGAGCACCTGCTGGGCCACTGGCGTGCACTGGCCGAGGCCGCGGATCCGGTACGTGCCCTGCAGCAGGCCGGTCGCCTGCGCGTGCTGACCGCGCTGCGTGAAGGCCCGCAAGGTGCGCGCGGGCTGAACAGCCGTATCGAGCAGCTGCTGGCCGGCAATACCCCGGGCTACTTCCAGGGCCGCCTTCTGCTGGTCACCGAGAACAGCTACCGGCACCGCCTGTTCAACGGCGACATCGGTATCTGCCTGCGCGACGACAGCGGCGCGATGGTGGCCTGGTTCCCGGGCGACACCGTCGAGCAGCCACGCGCCTTCCACCCGGCCGCACTGCCCGCGCACGAAAGCGCCTTTGCGATGACCGTGCACAAGGCACAGGGCTCGGAGTTCGATGAAGTGTGGCTGCAGCTGCCACGCCAGGACAGCCGCGTGCTGTCGCGCGAGCTGGTCTACACCGGCCTGACCCGCGCCCGCCAGGTACTGCATGTGGCCAGCAGCGCCGACGTGCTGCAGGCCGCACTGAAACGCCACGCCAGCCGGTTGGGCGGCCTGGCCTGGCGGTTGGGTGCCGAAGATGTGGCCGAACAACCGGCGCGCATCGAACAGCCTACGGTGCAGGGCACGTTGTTCTGACGCGGGCGTGATGCGCTGCCTGTAGAGCCGGGCCATGCCCGGCTGATGGGCCACGGAGTCGAGCGTGGCTCGACTCTACAAAAGCGCGCTTCGATCGTTCTGGTGGTCATCCACGCATGGCGTGGATCTACGCGATGAGTACCAACCCATCAGGAAACACGATCGCCGCTTCATCCGCACTCACGTCGAAGAAGCCC
This sequence comes from Stenotrophomonas sp. HMSC10F07, assembly GCF_001807895.1. Classification (NCBI taxonomy): domain Bacteria; kingdom Pseudomonadati; phylum Pseudomonadota; class Gammaproteobacteria; order Lysobacterales; family Lysobacteraceae; genus Stenotrophomonas; species Stenotrophomonas sp. HMSC10F07. The sequence goes on along the minus strand of NZ_KV791320.1, from coordinate 6,147 downwards.
ACGCCGTGCTTCTCGGCCAGATCCTGCACCCGCCCGTGCGCGCGCTCGGCCACCGAGTAGGCGAATGCGCCGTAGATCACCTGCCGGCCGATGCTGTACTCGGTCACCTCGGCGCGGTCGTCATCGTCGTTGCTCAGTGGTCCGTTCAACGGCGGGAATTCCTGTGCCATCTCCGCAAACCACGCTCGCAGCGCCGGGCTGCTGACGGCCGGGTCGTCGTACTCGTGGCGCTCGTTCCACTGCGTCTGCTTTTCGAACCAGGCGATGAAAGCCGCCGCCTCGCGTGGCGCGGCGCTGGCCTCGAACACCATCATGTCGTAACTCATTGAACCGTCCTGTGGGGATCGCGAGTGGCCGCCGGGCATGGCCCGGCGCTACCGAACCACGATGGTAGCGCCGGGCCGCGCCCGGCGGATCGCATTACACGGACGGCGATTCGGCGCCTACCCATCCCGGCGCCAACGCCTTGGCCTCCGGGAACAGCGCGAAGCGCAGGCCGATCAGGCCCATCAGCGCCTCGTCGCGGGCCTTGCACGCCGCCACGCTGCCAACCCGGCCCAGCGAGGTATCCAGCCGCTCGCGCAGCGCCTGGTCTGCAGCAATCGGCTTGCGCGCCGCGATCTGCCGCCGGTAGTGCCCAGCGATCTCTTCCAGGATGTGCTCGACGGCTTCGCGGCTGCGCTCGGGCAGTTCCAGCCGTGCACGACGCAGCTGCAGGATGTTCAGGCCGATGCGCGCCTCGTTGAGCATGTCCACCGAGGCGATGTCGCTGCCCTCCGGCGTCGCTGCCAGGCGCGGTGCGAGCAGGCCCAGCAGGTCGAGCATGCGTGCGGCGAAGCGTTGCCGATCCTGCTGGCCACGTCCTTCGGCGGCTTCGGCCAGCGTGGTCCAGCCCTGCCGCACCAGCCGGCGCGCGGTCCACTCGGCACCCACCGAACGGAACAGGCGGGTCATCACCACTGCAAAGCCAATGCCGATGAACATCGCGATCGACGAATTGAGGAAGGTCTGGATGTTGGCGCTGTAGGTGTTCTGCAGGCTCAGCAACGCAGCCAGATTGACTGTCAGCGGCAGCGCGAACAGCGCACTCTTGGGATGATGCAGCAGCAGTCCCAGCGGCAGGAAGGCCACCGCCAGCACAAGCGCCAGCAGGCCGAAGTCGTGCACGGCTGGGAACACGCCGAACAGGTACACGCCCGCCACTACCGAGGCGACCATCGCCCACACCAGGAACTGCACCATGCTGGGGGCCGGATCGTCCTGTGCGGCGAAAAATGCGGCCGTCACCGCCGCCATCATCGCGCCGTTGCCGCCGCCTTCCCAGCCCAGCGCGATCCACAGCACGCAGTAGCTCATCAGCGCTACGCCGGCACTGAGCGCGGAGAACAGCGCCATGCCGTAGTCGACGTGCTTGTCGGCGGCCACGCGTTCGGTGCGGATGCGGTAGTGCGCGCGATCCAACGGCGCCGTGCCCTGGTCGATCGCGTGCTGCAGGGTGCGGCAGTCCTGCCACAGGTCCACCAGTTCTTCCAGGCGCAGCAGCAGGCTGGCCAGCTGCAGGTGCTGCAGGTCGCGGTCCACCTGCGGCTTCAGCGCGCTGATACGCGCGCGCAGCCGCGCGTACTCGCTGGCGTTGGTCGGGCCATCCAGCCACTCGCGGATGTCGTCGACCAGCGCCGGCAGCCCATCCGGCAGGGCCTGCCCATCGCTGCGCAGCGCGCTCAGGCGATCGGCGATCGACGACAACACCGGCAACAGCAACAGCATGCGCTCGCGCAGCCGCTCCATCGACACCGCAGACCCGGCATGGCGTGGATCGTCGCGGCGCAGGAACTCGATCAGTGCCTCGAACTGCACCAGGTCGGCAGCCAGCCGGTTGCGCGGCGCATGCGCGCGGCCACGCTCAAGGATCTGCCGGCACCACTGCGCAGCGTCCTCCATCCAGTTGCCGATCCGGGCGCGCAGCATCGGCCGCACCGAGGCCGGGAACAGCAGCGAGGCGAACAGCACCGCCACCACCGTGCCGAGGATGATCTCCTCGCTGCGCGCCACCACGGTGTCGAAGATGGTCTCCGGCGAAGTTACCGCCGGGAAGCCGATGAAGGCGGTGGTGTAGCCGGCCAGCAGGAACGCGTAGCCGCGAGGGCCGCGATTGAGCAGGGCCATGAACAGGCAACCGGCCAGCCAGATCGACATCGCCGCACTCAGCACCAGCGGGGTTTCCACCAGCGCCGGCAGTACCAGCAGCGTGGCCAGCCCGGCCACCAGGGTGCCGACAATGCGGTACACGCCCTTGGCGCGGGTCGGGCCCAGCAGCGGCTGGCTGACGATGTACACCGTGCCCATCGCCCAGTATGGGCGCGACAGGTTGCCGGCCATGGCGATGTACAGCGCGGCCACCGCGGCCAGGTAGGTCTTGATCGAGAACAGCCAGGCCTGGCGATCGGTCAGCGCGTTCATGGCTTACTTCGCCGTGGCCTGTACGGTGGACGGTGCGGCCGGGGCAACCGATGCCTGCCAGCCGCCACCCAGCACCAGGAACAGGTGGATCTGGTCGCGCGAGACCTGCGCTTCGGCGGCGGCCAGGGTGGCGTCACTGGTGGCCAGGCTGCGGTCGGCATCCAGGCTGGACAGGTAGGGTGTGCGGCCGCCCTGGTAAAGCCGGCGGTTCTGGTCGGCGGCCAGCGCGGCCTGCTCCTGCGCCACGCGCAGCGATTGCAGGCGGCGCAGGTCCTGCGCATAGCGGTCCAGCGCGGTCTGGGTCTCGCGCAGTGCCTGCAGCACGGTGTGGTCGAACTCGGCCAGGGCCGCGTCGGCACCGGCTTCGGCGGCGTGGATGCGGGCATGCGTGCCCGAAGAGGGCAGTGTCCACGAGATCAGCGGGCCGATCGACCACTGCTGGGTCATCGGCGTGCCAAAGTCTTCCAGCAGGCCGGCGGCGCCCACCGAGGCACCCAGGCGGATGTCCGGATACAGCTCGGCGGTGGCCACGCCAATCCGCGCGGTGGCCGAGGCCAGCTTGCGTTCGGCCTGGCGCACGTCCGGGCGGCGCTGCAGCAGCGCACGGCCATCACCGACCGGCAGCGGCTGCGCCAGGCTGGGCGCGTGCGCGCAGTCGATCACGCCGGCCGGCAGCTGGCCCGGGGTCTGGCCCAGCAGTGCGGCCAGCGAATAGGCCGCGGCCGAACGCTGCGCGCGCAGCGGCGGCAGTGCCGCCTCCAGCAGCGCCACCTGCGCATTGGCCCGGGCCAGTTCCGGCGGCGTGCCGCGGCCGGCGGCGATCAGGCGCTCGGTAACGGTGCGGCTGCGCTGCTGCAGCTGCAGCGAATGCTCGGCCACGTGCAGCTCGTGGTTGGCGTGGCAGATCTCCAGGTAGCTGTCGGCCACCTGCGCCACCACGCTGACCTGGGCCAGATCGCGCGCCGCGGCGACCGATTGCTCGTCGGCACGCGCCGCTTCGGCGCCGCGCTTGAGCTTGCCGAACAGGTCGAACTGGTAGCTGACCGCGAACTTGCCATCGGCCAGGTTGATCACCGGCAGCTCGTGCTCCTGCAGGAACGATTCGGCCGACAACTGCGCGCGGCTGACGCCGGCCTCGGCCTCGTACTCGAAGCCGCCGGCGTCCAGCGCCTGTTCGTACACGGCGGCGGCGCGGCGCAGGTGCGCATCGGCGGCCTTCAGTTCCACGTTGTCACGCAGTGCCTGGGTGATCAGCCCGTCCAGCACCGGGTCGTTGTACAGCGACCACCAGCGGTCGGGCAGCGCCTGGTTGGCGGCAATCTGCGGGTTCTGCGTATCGATGAAGGCCGCATTGGCCTGCGTGCGCTTGAACGCCGAGCCTTCCGGCAGTGCATAGTCCGGGCCGACGGTTTTGCACGCGGCCAGGCTGGCCAGTGCGACGATCAGGCCGAGACGGGGCAGGGCGGCGTTCACAGGCCCGCCTGTGTCGGCGAAGTGCCGGCCTTGCCGTTGTGCGGATGGCGGCCGGTGTCCACGGTTACCGTGGCGGTGCGCCCGGCGATCAGTTCCACGCCCTTGGGCACTTCGTCGATGGCGATGCGCACCGGGATGCGCTGCGCCAGCCGCACCCAGTCGAAGGCCGGGGTCACGTTCGGCAGCAGGGTGCTGCCGTTGCTGCGGTAGCGGTCCTCGATACCGGCGGCGATGCTCTCGACATGGCCGTGCAGCGGTGCCGATTCGCCCATCAGGCGGATGTCCACGCGCTGCCCCGGCGCCACGCCGCGCAGCCGGGTCTCCTCGAAATAGCCATCGATGCGGAACGAGCCGGTATCCAGCAGCGCCAGCACCGGCTTGCCGGCCACCACGTAATCGCCCACGCGCATCGTGCGGTCACTGACCCGGCCATCGGCCGGGGCGCGCACCTCGGTGCGGCCGAGGTTGAGCTCGGCCAGGTCGACCGCAGCCTGTGCGGTGGCCAGCGCCGCCTGTGCGGCCTGCAGCTTGGCGCGGCGCACCTCGGCGTCCTCGGCGGCGACCAGGTCCTGCAGGCTGCGGTCGCGGCTGATCTCGCGGCGCAGCTGTGCCACCGAGGCCTGGCGCTCGGCCAGGCTGGCCTTGGCCTGCTCCAGCGCGATGCGGTAGCGGGCGCGATCGACGACGAAGAGCAGGTCGCCCTTCTTCACCGACTGGTTGTCGGCCACGTTCACCGTTTCCACCAGCCCGGACACGTCCGGCGCCACCTGCACCACGTCGGCGCCGACGTGGGCGTCGCGGGTCCAGGGTTCATCCATGTAGTAGACCCACAGCTGGCGCAGCACCAGCAGGGCGACGATCACGGCTGCGCTGGTGAGCAGCACCGGCAGGGTCTTCTTCACGATCTTGTTCACGATTGCATCCAACGCAGGAGGTGGAACAGCAGGCCAAGCACGATCCCGTACAGCGCCAGGTTGAACAGCGCCGGGTGCCATACATGGCGGTAGGCGCCGGCCCGCTGCAGCAGCGCGTGCAGGCCGCTGTTGACCAGATAGGCCAACACCATCAACCCAAGCAGGGTCGGGACGAACACTCCGTGGAGACTGAATTCACCGGGCATCGGTAGGGGGCGGGGACGAGGTGGGGGAGGGGAGGGACAACGAAACAACAGCAACGGGCAAAAGCCGCTGGCGTGTGCACGGCAGCGGCGGTGTTCGGGGGCAGCGCTCTTACGTGATGCGGTCGGCGGCCTCGGCCAGCAGGCGCCATGCCTTCAGCACGGCGTGCAGTTCATCCATGGAAAGCTCGCCGAACACGTCCTGGCGCAGGCCGATCAACTGATCTTCCAGTTCGCTGACCAGCGCATGGCCCTCGTCGGTCAGCCACAACAGATTGGCGCGGCGGTCGCTGGCGTCGCTCTCGCGGCGGACCAGGCCACTGGCACACAGCTTGTCCAGCAGGCGTACCAGGGAAGGACCCTCCATGCCCAGCTGCTGGGCCAGCGCCACCTGGCGGATGCCACCGCCGGAGCGGCCGATCATCAGCAACGGCATGGTGCAGGCGGTGGAGATGCCATAGCTGCCGAGCCGGCTGTCGGCCAGGCGCTGCCACTGCCGCCCTGCATAAAGCAGGCCGGAGCTGAGCTGCATCTGCAGCACGGTGCGCTCGTCGAGGGGTCGGTCCATAAGAGATAGATAGGATACTACTAATTTCATTCCTATCAATAGGTTTTTCTGAATGGGTGGGTGTGTTGAGGAAAGCGTTGCGCCTGCCTGGTGTCGGGTGGGCAGCGGGGGCCGGACGGGGCAGGACACGCCGTAAACCCCCCTCCGGGGTCCGGCCCAGCCGCTGGCGGCTCTGCGTTCGGGCGCTTGCGAGGCATGCCTCGCAAGCAAAGCGCCCTCACCCTTGGGGGCTCGGCCGCGGCATCCATGCCGCGGACGGTCCTGCCCCGCCCGGCCCCCGCTTCCCTCCCATCACCCCGCGGGCGCGGTGGGTTGGCTCTTATGAAGCAAGAGCAGAAGCAGTGCGGACCAACGGTCCGCACCCACCAAAGCAGAAGACGCCACAGCAGCGGCGCGCTGCTTCCGAAGTCATGAACCCCCGCTTTTGCCCCCGCTTTCGGGCGGTCCGGCCGCGCCTGCAGGAAACTGTCAGGGATGGGGAAGGGCGGCAGGGCAGGACCGTGAGGCGCATGGATGCGCCGACCGAGCC